>JASKJZ010000003.1 GCA_030154385.1 Clostridiales bacterium | reverse complement strand
GTATACGCCAGAAGGTGGCGAGATACACATAGAGGTGTTGGATTTGGGGGAATGCTGCATGGTAAAAATTAGTGATACAGGCATTGGGATCAAAAGCGAGGATTTGCCATATATTTTTGAACGATTTTATCGCACGGATAAGTCTAGAAATAGAAAGACGGGCGGTACAGGGATTGGATTAACCATAGCAAAATCCATTGTAGATGCACATGGTGGGAGCATAGAGGTTGAAAGTTGTGTGGGAAAGGGCAGCTGTTTTTCCGTCATTTTACCAAAAGGAAGAAAAATATGTTTAAAATAGGGGAGTTTTCAAAGATTACGCAGGTATCCGTAAGAATGCTGCGGTATTATGATGAACAGAAATTACTAGAGCCAGCTATGATTGATGAAACAAATGGGTATCGCTTCTATTTGGCAAAGCAAATTGATCAGCTAAATCGAATCATTCTGCTAAGAAATATGGGGTTTGGTGTAAAAGAAATCAAAGCGTTGCTGGAAACCTGGAGTGCAGAAAATATCAAGGATAATCTTTTGGCGCAAATAAAAAAAGACAGAGGAAACGATTCAGTCCGAGAAGCGAAAGCTGCAGCAAATGAAGGGATGGCTTTACGATTGGGACAACAAACAAAAAGAATGTAAGATTGAAATTATCATGAAATCATTGCCAGAGCAGCAGGTCATGTCAATTAGAAGAGTGGTACCAGATTATTATCATGAGTCCTTTCTATGGAAAGAATTTGCTGAGGCTTTTGGGAACACTGGAAACACGGGGAGTCGAGGTAAACAAGAAAGCTTTTCCATTTATCATGACCTTGATTACAGGGAGACACAGGTTGATATCGAAATATGTGTCGTTATGGATCATTTGCAAATTCCCATGAAGAGAAATGATTTTATTTATCGGCAGATCGAAAAGGTAGATATGGCAGCATGCTTTATAATTTATGGACCCTATGAAAACATTAGTCTTGCTTATAAAGAGTTTGCCTATTGGCTAGAGCAGCATGAGGAGTATCAAATGCAGGGAGAAAATAGGCAGATCTGTCATGTATCGATGTGTGATACCCAAAATCCAGAGGAGTACATCACAGAGCTACAGATTCCCTTACGATTACTTTAACGTAAAGAGCAGAAATGCTCTTTTTTTATTTGACTCTCACATGATGTGAGGGTTTATAGTATGGATAAAAGAGAAAAAGGAGTGTGTTTATGTATCAACTAAAGACAATAGGAACGATCGAGACCACGAAGGAAGAGACCATTATTTGTGTCAATCAAGAATTTAAAAAAGCATTGAAATACGTAGAGGAATTTAGCCACATCCATGTTTTTTTGTGGTCGAAGATGAGGGGATTTGTAAAATGAAGCGAGCGATTCTTTCGGTACAGGAGGTAAAACATGACCAAGGTAGTATTCGTTCCTCATCGATGCTCCCGATAAGAGCAGCAGAATTACTCGATATAAAACCCTATTTTCCGAGTGAGGATACTGTTAAAAATCCAGTGGACTTATCTCTTAAGCAGGAAGAAGCGATAACTCTTCGAAGGATGGGAAGTCTCCAGACTTACGAACTAGATGCGATGGGAGTGATTCGCAGTGTAAAGGGAAATATCTATATTCAATTCCATAATTGCATACCAAAGAATGGGATATATAAACCTGGAGCCTATCTCACGGTTTTTTGGTGGTTTGATAAGTTCGATTCCAAACAATATCGAACGGTCACCATGTGTAATCCCCCGTATGAAAATGCCCCAAGAAGTGGAGTTTTTGCTACCCGGTCACCCGTAAGACCAAATCCAATCGCGATGACGGTTGCACGTGTAATTCGGGTGGAGGAAGAGAGTAATAGAATTTATTTGAATGGAATAGAAAGCTTTGATAAAACACCTTGCCTTGGAATCAGTGCATATCATGCAATGGAGCATTGTGTGCCAGATGCGAAAGTTCCTAATTGGCTTTCACACTGGCCAAAAACGATCCATGAAACAATACAAAACAATAAGAACGAAGACCTTAGATCGACAAACCTTACATTGAAAAGTATGCTGTCCGAGGAGGAGACTTATGAGAGAGAGTCTCAACGAAAAGAAAATGGTCGTCTGGACCTTTATGACAAGCAACGAGAAATTGCGGTATATGGTGCAAGGGAAAATAATCTAAAGGGTATTGATGTTCTCATTCCCTATGGGAAAATAACAGCCGTTGTAGGTGTTAGTGGAAGCGGAAAATCCAGCCTTGTGAATCAGACAATCTATGCAGAGTGTAAAAGGCGGATGGAATATTTAAGCCATAGCCATACAATTTTTCAAAGCCCGAAGGTAGATGAAATCGCAGGCTGTATACCAGCCGTCGTCATTACACAGGATGCCCCGCATGGAAATTCCTTTTCCACCGTTGGGACGTATACGGATGCGTATTCTTATTTAAGGAATATCTATGCCAACATTGCGATACGCCATTGCCCAAGCTGTGGAAACGAAGTCATTCCTTTAACGAAGGATAAAATTTTATCCCTTCTTAGAAAGCAAGAAAATTTTAAACTTGTTACGCCCCTTAAGGAAGCAGTGGAGGAGACCTCCATAGAGCGGGCAGTTGATGTTGCATTGGAAATGGGAGAGGGAGCCTTCTATGCTGAATTTGAGGATGGATCAAGCGTTTTGTTTCAAACAAAGCAAAAGTGCTATCATTGTGATACGATCATGTTTGATATGACGCCTGCTACATTTGGTTATATGGATGCGGATAGCAGATGTACGGTTTGTAATGGAACGGGAGTAATTACCATACCCGATGAAACGAAGGTGATTGCACATCCGGAATTGTCGCTTTTAGAGGGGGCATCCCCTTTTTATGGAAAGCTAAGAACCTTTTGGAACAATCCAAATGCCAATTGGATGAAGGGGCAGGTATTTGGACTAGCAAAGGCCATGCAAGTGGATCTAGAAAAACCCTGGCGCGAGCTGCCGATTGCCTTTCGAAAGGCATTGTTGTATGGCTCGGAGCAGGAAGTAAGCTTTCAATATGATAACAAAAAAAACGGACGAAAAGGAGAAATTAAGCGAAAGGTCGAGGGAATATTACCTATGATTGAACGCGCTTATGAAGAAAATGCTGAAACTAAGACACTGGATGCATATATGACGAAAACTACTTGTAATGCTTGCCAGGGAGAGAGACTGGGAAAGGAAGGAAGAATGGCGACGATACTCGAAACCCGATATCCCATAGCAGCCAGCATGACATTTTCTCAAATGAAAGATTTTTGCATTACCTTGCAAGAATCGCTAAGTGATCAAGCTTTTTCAAAAACGGAATATGCCATCCGTACACTTCTTTCACTTTCCAATACAGCAATCGAACTGGGCATTGGATATTTAAAGCTGAACCAAGAAACTAATACGCTATCAGGAGGGGAAGGGCAAAGGTTAAAGCTTTTGGGTGCATTTAAAAACCATCTTTCTGGAATTCTCTATATATTTGATGAACCATCAAGGGGCTTACATCCAAGGGATTATAAAAAAGTAATTGATTTATTGAAAGCACTTATCAAGGAAGGCAATACCATAATCATGGTAGAGCATAATGAAGATATGATTCAGATTGCGGATAACATTATCGAAATCGGACCAGGTGCGGGGGAAGAAGGGGGAAGGTTAGTTGGTGAAGGAACGCTTGCGGCAATGATTGAACACAAAGGGACGCAAATAAGCAAATACTGGAAACGAATGGAACCTGAAAAAAGCAAATTAACCTCGGAATTAATAAAAAAAAGGAGGCATGCGTTGGAATATGAGATGATACATCTGCAAGGATTGTGTTGCCATAATTTAAAGAATATTAACATTTCCTTCCCCAAAAAGGCATTGACTTGTATATGTGGAGTCAGTGGCAGCGGGAAATCATCGCTGGTAAAAGGTGAGATCTATCAACGCGCACAAGACGGAGGAGAATTTTTGGGAGTTGTTCTAGTCGATCAATTACCAATTGGAAAGACCTCAAAGTCGATTGTTGCAACCTATATTGGAGTCATGGATTTCATTCGAGCCTGTTTTGCAAAGGCTTTGCTATCCGTTGAAAATGGATGGGATGAGAGATATTTTAGCTTTAATAGCGAATATGGACAATGTGATTTTTGCAAAGGCGAGGGAAAAATCAAGGTAAAATACACAGAGGGAGCAGTTATGGAATGTCCCGACTGCAAGGGAAAGCGATATAAAAAGAAAATACGCGCTATTTTGTATAAAGACAAAAGCATTGATCAGATACTTGAGCTTTCCATTGACGAAGCCCTTTTATTTTGGAAGGAAGAGCAAGCGGCTATGGATGGCTTACGATCCTTACAAAAGGTTGGACTTGGGTACCTGAAGCTTGGGCAAGGGACAGCTGCTTTATCCGGTGGAGAAGCGGCAAGGCTTAAGCTTGCCAAGGAGTTGATCACCAAAAAGAGCGGCAATGTACTTTATTTATTCGATGAGCCAACAGCAGGACTTCATTTTTCGGACATAGAGCATTTACTAAGCCTAATCGATGAGTTAATACTTAGTGGAAACACCGTGATTACGATTGAACATAATAAACAAGTCGTAAAAGCATGTGATTGGAAAATTGAACTAGGTCCAGGGGCAGGGGAAGAAGGGGGATATGTGGTATATCAAGGGGAATGATATTCTTATGGTGCTTGCAGGAATTATGCTATATAATTAGCTTATGATGGTTAATCCAAAAGGAGTAAAAGAGCGAATGAAGAGTAGAGAAGAAGTCTTAGCGTATAGCCTGTCCTTTCCAAGTACCTATCAGGAAGCCCCATTTCATGATGCAAACTGGCAGCTTGTCCGTGTAAAGAAAAGCAAAAAGGCGTTTCTTTGGACGTATGAAAGAGAAGGATATCTAAATTTGAATGTGAAGGTAAGCGCGGAATCGAGAGATTTTTGGCGCAGAGCTTATTCCTCAGTAATACCTGGTTGGCATCAGAATAAGGAGCATTGGAATACGATTATTATGGATGGTACGATACCCGCAGAGGATATCAAGAACATGATTTTAGAGAGCTATGAGCTGGTAACGGATAGCCCATCAAAAAGAATCTACGAGGCAGTAAAAAAAATTCCAAAAGGGAAGGTCGCAACCTATGGACAGGTGGCTGAACTAGCAGGCGACCGAAAGATGGCGCGGGCAGTTGGCAATGCACTTCATCGAAATCCAGATCCAGATAACATTCCTTGCTACAAGGTTGTGAATGCAAAGGGAGAGCTTTCAGGGGCATTTGCATTCGGAGGGGCGGATGAACAGGCCAAACGGTTACAAGCCGATGGTATAGAGGTAATAAAGGGAAAGGTGAATCTTGGTAAATACGGAATGTAGCGAAAAGTCAAAAGAAGGAGATGCATGAATGGAAAAATCTTGGAACGTATCTTATAAAACTTTTTTAAAAGATGTATTGATTTGCTCAATGGGAGCATATGGAGGACCTGAAGCACATTACGGTGTTTTTACCGAGCAGCTGGTGGTGAAAAAGCATTATGTAACAGAAGAGGAGTTAGTGGAGCTTATTGCATTGACAGGTATATTGCCTGGACCTAGCAGTACACAGACCATTGTCGCCATTGGATATAAAATAGGGGGACCTTGGCTGGCGCTGCTGACACTGGCAGTTTGGGCGCTGCCAGTACTAACTATGATGACCTTACTCTCCTTTTTAAGTCAATTTCTAGTAAAATTACAGATATCCCAAGATGGACTGCGCTATATTGGTCCTATGGCAGTAGGATTTATTATTGTTGCCGCGTATCGAATCGGTCGTAAAGTCGTGGTGGACAAGCTTACCCTTGTACTCCTTGTGTTTGGAGGAATCACAACCTACTGGATTCGAGAGCCGTGGATATATCCGCTGGTGCTGTTAATCGGAGGAGCTGTAAGTGTGATAGCTTCGAGGGAAGAAAAAATTTGGAATCGTGTCAGGCTGAATCCGCCTTGGAAATATTTAATTGCATTTGCTGGGTTTGCAGTCGGAAGTCTTTTACTTAGCATGTTTTGGGATAATAAGATCATTCACTTATTTGAAAACTTCTACCGCTATGGATATTTGGTAATCGGGGGAGGACAAGTAGTAATACCGCTTATGTATAGTGAATTGATTGATATAAATGGCTATATGACGAGCCAGGAGTTTCTGACTGGATTTGGCCTCGTACAAGGACTTCCAGGTCCAATGTTTAGCTTTAGTGCATATGCAGGAGGTATGGCTGCACGTGGTAGTGGTGTTGCTTTGCAGCTGCTGGGTGCAATTGTAAGTGGGATAGGCATATTCTTGCCAGGTCTTCTATTAATATATTTTATATATCCGATATGGGAAAGTCTAAAGGCAGTGAAGGGAATCAAGATATCGCTTAGGGGAATCACCGCAGTTGCAGGAGGCCTGATTGGTGCAGCATCCATTATACTGATGCAAAAAAACGGATTTACATTTGAAAATATTGCAGTGGCAGGAATTACAGTCGGACTTTTGCTGTCAAAGAAAATCCCGGCGCCTCTAATCGTTTTTTTTGTATTAGCTGCGGGGTTTTTTATTCAGCGGTGAACAAGACGAGAATATTTCTCAAAAACAAGGAACTTCTAATAAATAGGATTGACAAGGGATAACAAGCATAGTAATCTGGCATTACAGACGAAATGGTCGGTAGTGAATGAGGTGATTCAAATAGCGCGCATACGATTGGATAAAGAGGAAAGAAAAAAGCAAATCAAAGAGGCTGCCTTACAGCTTTTCACTGAAAAAGGATTGGTTCGAACCACAATGGAAGATATTGTGAAAAGGGCAAAATTATCAAAAGGAGGGATGTATTACCACTATCGTAACAAAGAAGAAATTTTTGAAGAGTTGATTAAAGATGCATTTAGCTATCGAAAAGATCTCGTTGTCCAATATATAGATAAGAATCCAAGTATGAGCCGAGAAGACCTCATTATGAATATGCTCTTAGACAAAATTTTGGATAAAAATCCATACAAAATAATCTATGCGATTTTTTTGACGGAGGTAAGAACAAGTAAGGAGCTTAAAGCGCTCTATGATAAAATCTATCAAGAAACCAAAGAAGGATTTATTCAGTTTTGTAGAAGCCAAAATTTGCCTGAATACATACCATTAACCAGTGAAGCCTGTATTTTTTTTATTAATTCTTTAATTTTAGGAGAGAATATGATTGGCAATCAGGATGAGGCAGAGCTGCGAGAAATGCTGAGACTGATGCTGACTTCATATCTCAAACACAAACAAATATTTTAGTGAAATGGGTGTAAAAATGAATAAAGAAAAAGAGATGATATTGCATGATAACCTATGGAGTGTTTGTTATCGTTTATCCCTGCCAGCAATTATTGCAATGGTTTTATTTGGTCTTAATGTGATATTTGACGGTATTTTTGTCGGAAGATTCGTTGGTGAAACTGCTTTAGCGGGAATATCCATTGTATATCCGCTCACGCAAATATCACTAGGACTTGGTTCTTTGGTCGGAGTGGGAGCTGGCTCCTATCTTAGTATATTAATTGGTCAAAATAATAAAAAGACGCAGGGCAGATTAATTGGGAATGCAAATTTATTAATTCTGGTGCTTACGCTGGTATTAATGGTGCTTGGATTTGCATTTTTGAAACCGTTGCTACATATGATGGGAATCGGACTACTGATTAATGTAATCGCTACTAAGGCAGAGAGCGGGAGAACAAGCTAATGCAATGGACTAAATAAGATAAAAGGATTGTGGATGCAGAGGCATCCAAAAATAATGCTCAAAGGTTAGTTAAATCTAACAAAAATTAGTGAGAACGAAGGAGTTCTAAAAATGAGGAAAGAATCTAAATTGCAGTCAAAAGATTTGATTATTGCGGGAGCCTTTGCAGCTCTATATGTAGTAGTTCTGTTTGCGGTAGTCTCCGCTACTGGCTTTATTCCAATTCTCTATCTGCTGGCACCTTTGATTTTGGGTATCGTCCTAGGACCAGTTTATATGCTTTATGTGACTAAAATTCCAAAAAGAGGAGCCATATTAATTCTAGCGGCTGTCGTTGGTCTTTTAACTTCACTTGGAGGTGTATGGATGGCGCTTTTGTGGTCAATTCTTTGTGGCGGTCTTGCTGAACTTGTAGCCAGCCGGGGAAAATATCGCTCTCGTAGGTTCTTTTTGGGAAGCTATGTTATATTTGCGTGTACAAATATGGGGCCGTTTTGGATGCTCGTATTTGCGAAAGAAGCCTTTTTAGAGGCATGCTTAAGCTACTATAACCAAGACTATGTGGATACTATTTGTGCGTTAACCCCAAGCTGGATTATTCTTGTTCTTATGGGACTGTCTTTACTTGGAGGCTGGATTGGCGGAGGGCTTGGGAGCAAGCTTATTACGAAGCACTTCATAAAGGCTGGGGTTGTTTCATGAATGCGGGTATAAAGCCTCGGGCGAATCCATTGCATATTGACCCAAGGACGAAGTTGTTGCTGCTTTTTACAATTGGAAGTGTGATTTTTACCGATGTTAGTAAAGAAAGGGAAGTATTGATTTTAGTGGGATTAGCAGGAATTTTGTTGCTGGAACATCAGTATCTGGCACTGCTTCAATACATGTCAGTATTTCTTGTTATGCTGCTTGTGGATGTTTTGATTGCACCAAGAATAGAGGGAATAGCGGGTGCATTTGTTCTAACAATAGCGAGGATTCCGCGCTTGCTTTTGCCTCTTTTTATTTGTAGTACGATTGTGATTCGAACCACTTCAGTTAGTGAATTTATTGCTGCGTTTCAAAAAATGCATGTTTCCAATCGACTCATCATTCCCTTTTCGGTAATGTTTCGTTTTGTTCCTACGATTAAAGAAGAGTGGCATAGTATTCGAAATGCTATGAAGCTTCGGGGAATCGGTGCTTCATGGGGCAATCTGGTAAGGTATCCGCTGATGACTCTCGAATATGCGCTGGTACCGCTCCTTATGTCTACGGCTACTATTTCAGGAGAATTAGCCGCTGCTTCGCTATCGAGAGGTCTGGACTCGGAAGGGAAAAGAAGTTGTATTACACCGGTCTGCCTTGGCGTAATCGACTATATCATTTTGTTACTATTAGTGTTTCTTTTACTGTATACGTATATGAGGTAGACGATGATTACAATAGAAAATGTAAGCTTTTTTTATGGGCAGGAGGAGTTGGAAGAAAGGGGCATCCATTGTATCAACCTTACCATAGAGACAGGAGAATTCATCGTACTATGTGGTCGCAGCGGGTGCGGAAAAACAACGCTCACCCGTGTAATAAATGGACTCGTTCCACATTTTTATGAAGGAAGAATGAACGGGAAGGTTGTAGTGGATGGAGAAGAGGTTGCAAAAATGCCGTTGGCCAAAATAGCTACGAAGATAGGCTCTGTATTTCAAAATCCCAGAAGTCAGTTTTTTAATGTGGATACAACGAAAGAACTCGCGTTTGGCTGTGAAAATATGGGAATGGAGCCTTTGGAGGCGTGGGGGCGAATAGATGAGGCGGTTCGTAAATTTCAGATTGAGCATCTTATGAACCGCAACATATTTGAGCTTTCCGGAGGTGAAAAACAGCAGGTGGCATGTGCCTCGGTATACGCAGTACGCCCCCGTGTATTTGTTTTTGATGAACCTTCCTCAAATTTAGATATCCAGTCGATCCATCGTTTACAAAATGTACTTAAAAAACTGAAAGAGGGAGGAAATACGATTATAATTTCTGAGCATAGACTGCATTATTTGGCAGAGCTGGCGGATCGTTTTGTGTATATGAAGGAGGGGTGTATAGAAGGAGTCTATAGTACCCAGCAAATGAAGGAGCTGGGGTTGGAAGAGCTGTCTAAAAAGGGACTGCGAAGCCTTGATAGGAAGAACATTACCAATAAGTGTGAGTGCGAAGCAAAGGCAGCAAAGGGAGAACTTGATATCATTTCCTTGTGCTGTAAAGTGAAGCGAAAGAGGATACTTGATATTGCAGGGCTAAAGCTAATGGAAGGAGAAATTGTCGCTGTTGTGGGAGCCAATGGGGCGGGTAAATCTACCTTTGCCAGATGTCTGTGTGGAATTCAGCGGCATAGGGGAGTGGTATGTAAAAACGGAACGCGATTTATGAAAAAGGATCGTCTTCAAAATAGCTATATGGTCATGCAGGATGTCAATCACCAGCTCTTTACCGAAAGTGTCCGAGATGAGGTGACGCTTGGGATAAAAGAAGTGCCGCTGGAAATGGCACAAAGGGTGATGGAGGAATTGTCGTTAGAGGACTGCATGGAACGACATCCACTTACCCTAAGCGGCGGACAAAAGCAGCGGGTTGCAATTGCTGGTGCCTTGTGTGCAGGCAAAGAGTTACTCATTTACGATGAGCCGACTAGCGGTCTTGATTATCAAAGCATGTGTGCCACCTGTGGTGTGGTGCGCAGTGCATCCAAGAAGGCATTTCTTACGCTTGTTATTACGCATGATTTGGAATTTATTTTAGAATGCGCTACCTCTGTGCTGCATATTTCGGAAGGCAGGGTAGCTTCTCATTATCCTCTTGATAGACAAGGGGTGCAACGAGTAAAAGATTTTTTTGAAACTGATTATAATGCGAGATTGGAGAGAGGATTATGAAAGAGGAAGAGAAACCCAAAACGGGTATGGCAAGACTTTTAGAGCTTGCAGCTACCAAAAAGCCACTCGTGATAGGCGCTGTGATTCTGTCGTCACTGGCTTCGATTGCTAGCTTTATTCCCTATATCGCGATATATGGGATGATACGGGATATTCTACTAACATGGCCGGATAAAAGTGGGCTGCATACCGACATGGCAGTTCGATATGGTGGTATGGCATTTGGAGGCGTTGCGCTAAATATTGTACTGTATTTTTTAGCACTGGTTTGCTCGCACTTAGCAGCCTTTGGTACCTTGTACGAACTTAAAATTAATTTTGCAACACATCTTGCAAAGGTTCCACTTGGATTTCATGTGATGATTGGAAGTGGAAAGCTTCGAAAAATTATGGACGAAAATATAGAAAAAATAGAAGAATTCATTGCACATCAGCTGCCAGATATTGTAGCAGCCATAGTAGCACCTCTTATCATGATGGTTATGCTTTTCGTAATTGATTGGCGTTTTGGCCTGGCGGTACTGCTTGGTGTTGTAATCGCCTTTGCGATTCAGATTTCCCTTTACGGAAATGAAGGATCAAAGAAGATGATGGGGCAGTACCAAAAATCACTGGAGGAAATGAATAATGCAACCGTGGAATACATCCGTGGAATCGCGGTTGTAAAAGCATTTAAGCAGACGGTGTACTCGTTTCGTCGATTGCACGATACCATACAAGATTATACCAAAATGGTCATACCCTATACACTAAGCTGGGAAAATTCATTTTCTGCATTTGTTACGCTCGTAAACAATGTCTATCTGTTTTTGATACCAGTAGGAATACTGATTGGGAAGCATTCTTCGGACTATCGAGGCTTTGCAACGACCATGATTTTTTATATGATATTTGTGCCTGCAGTTGCTGGTATTTTGATGAAGGTCATGTATGTGAATTCAAACAGTATGCGGATCTTAAATGGGGTTGAGGCAATGGATGCGATACTTGAGATAGCAGAACTTTCACAGCCAAAAGAATCAAAGCAGGTCAAGGATTATCAGATAACGTTTGACCAGGTTTCCTTTCGCTATGAAAAAGAAAACGAGACCAAAGCCCTAGACTGCGTTAGCTTTGTAGCAAATCAGGGAGAGATTACAGCGATAGTTGGTGCCTCTGGAAGTGGAAAGAGTACCATTGCTCATTTAATACCTCGTTTTTTTGACGTAACAAAAGGGGAAATACAGCTTGGAGGGGTAGACATCAAAAAGATGAGCAGTGCTTATTTAATGGAACAGGTTAGCTTTGTATTTCAGGATGTATTTCTTTTTAAACAGAGCATCAAAGAAAATATCCGTATGGGGAACCCGAGTGCAACCGACAAGCAAATCGTTGCGGCAGCCAAGGCGGCCAGGTGTGATGAATTTATCCAAAGGCTGCCAGACGGTTACGACACGGTTATTGGAACAAAGGGTGTACACTTAAGTGGAGGGGAGAAACAAAGGGTCGCAATCGCGCGTGCCATTGTGAAAAATGCACCTGTGGTAGTACTGGATGAAGCGACTGCCTTTGCTGATCCAGAAAATGAACATTTGATTCAAAAGGCATTTGAGAAGCTTATGAAAAATAAAACTGTTGTTATCATTGCGCATCGGCTGTCAACAATACGAAATGCTGATAAAATTATCGTAATGGAGGAAGGAAAGGTTTTGGAAGAAGGGACACACGATGCCCTATTAGAGCAAAATGGCCGATATGCCCATATGTGGAGCACATATTGTGAGACCTCCAGTTGGACGATGAAGAGAAAGGGAGGAGTAGTAAATGGCTGAGATGAAGACAAAACCAAGGCTTCAGCATGCACTTATGCTTACCGACAAAGGATATCAGGATTTAAAAAAGGCGATCGCCGCTTGCACCTTGACAAATTTATCGATGATGCTTCCCACCACAATCATGCTTGGTGTAATTATGGAGCTGATTAAGCCATTTACCAAAGGAGAAATCAATTGGAATCAACTTTGGGTTTTCTTTGGTCTTGGTATTTTAGCAGCTCTTTTGGTATTTTGGTGCAATAAAAATGATTATAAAAAAACATATGTCGTCTCATACATGGAAAGTGAAAAGGCAAGAACTTCAATGGCAGAACACATACGTAGACTGCCAATGAGTGTTTTTAATTCCAAAGATTTGTCGGAGCTTTCGACCAATCTTATGGGGGATGTAGCGACTACCGAAACCGTCTTAAGCCATATCTATCCGCAGCTGATTTCCAATGCAATCACAATCGTGATCATTTGTATCATGCTTGGTCTGTATGATTGGCGCATGGCAATTGCCATATTTATAACGGTTCCGCTTGCATTTTTAATCATCCTAGCAAGCCGCGGTCTGCAAAGAAGACTTGGAAGGCGCCATGTAAAGGCAAAGCTTGCAGCCTCTGAGCAGGTACAAGAATATATTGAAGGGATTAAAGTTATCAAAGCCTGCAATATGGATGGGGAACGTTTTACTAAGCTGGAAGAGGCGTTAAAAAATATGAAACGGCTTGCGATAACGATGGAATTTGGAAGCGGAGTATTTATAACAGGGGCACAGGTTGTGTTGCAGGCTGGAGTCGGACTTACCGTATTTGTAGGAATCTTTTTGCTCACAGGCAGCCAAATTGAACTCATTCCCTTACTGATGTGCCTATTAATCGTAACACGTATTTATGGTCCGATCCTAACGGAGCTTACCTTGCTGCCAGAGCTACTGTATCATCAAATTGCAATAAAACGTATGAGGGCGCTCCTTGATATCGCTCCCATGGAGGGAGAACAAACGCCGATTACCCAATATGATATATGCTTTGAGGATGTTTCGTTTCGGTATCATAAAGGAGGAGAGGAGACCATTAATCAGGTCAATTTTACCCTGCCAGCAAATAAAATTACAGCCCTGGTTGGACCCTCTGGAAGCGGTAAAAGTACAATATCTCGATTGATTGCAAGATTTTGGGATGTCGATAAGGGAAGGATTACGATTGGAGGAGTAGACATAAGGACGCTTGATCCAGAGCATCTGATGTCTTACATGTCGTTTGTTTTTCAAGATGTCGTATTATTTCATGATACGATCTATAACAACATTCGGATCGGAAATATGGAGGCGACAAAGGAACAGGTACTAGCAGCAGCAAAAGCGGCAAGGTGCGATGAATTTGTAGATAAACTGCCAAATGGATACGACACTATGCTTGGTGAAAATGGAAGCACCTTATCTGGTGGGGAACGACAACGCCTTTCGATTGCCAGAGCACTGCTAAAGGATGCACCAATTGTATTACTGGATGAGGCGACTGCCTCCCTCGATCCAGAAAGTGAGGCATCGATTCAAGAAGCGATAAGCCTTCTGATTGAACATAAAACGGTCATTGTTATCGCGCATCGTCTGCGAACGATTGTGGATGCAGATCATATTGTCGTGATGAAGAATGGAGAAGTAGAAGAAGAAGGGACGCATTTGCAGCTTCTTCAAAAGGAAGGCTTGTATCATAAGCTCTTTCAAATTCAGCAAGATAGTCTTGGCTGGAGTCTATAAAGAGGGAAAGGACAGGAATTGCAGTAGAATTCTTGTCTTTTTTATTTGACAAGTAATTCCTGTTCGATTAAAATGAAATTACTTATTAAATATACTTTATAAAGTATATGAAAGATATGAGAAGGAGGGTGAAAACGATTGCGATAAAAAAAGAAAAAAAGGCTCATTTTGAGCAGGTAAAACAGCAAAATAGAAGACTGATTCGAAATATCTTGCGGAAAGAATCGCCTTTACGCATAGCTGAGCTGGCAGATCGGACGCATCTTAGTTATCCAACGGTATCGGCACTTGTAAAGGAGCTGGTCGCGAGTGGAGAAGTAACCATCAATCCAGAGCCAGAAAGCTGTGGCGGAAGACCTGGACTTCGCTACGAAGCGAATCCTGTCTATAAAATGGCGCTTATTATGTATTTTCAGGACTGGACACTCATTGGAATCGTGTACGATGCGTGTGGAAGTGTAGTTACCAGAACCTGCATCGAGGCAATGGATACTATTGATGTGCCAGACATCCTTTCCTTCATCCGGCAACGAAAAGAGCAGTATCCAACAATCTCTTTGATCTCGATTGGAGTGCCTGGTGCTGTAAATGGGGATCGGATCACGCATTTGCCCAAGTTTAAAAATTTGGAAGGAGATATCCTGGTAAAGGCGATCAAAGAGCAGCTTAGTGTTCCATGTATGATTGAAAACGATATCAATGCCGTAGCACGCGGCGAGGTGGGGCAATTTGTTGATTTTGCACATCTTGTGTATGTCAGCGAATGTATGGGAGTCGGCATTGTACTAAATGGAGAGCTTGTGAGGGGAAGCAATGGATATGCTGGAGAGATGGAATATTTGGTAAAAAATAGGAACGATTATGTAGAAAGCTTTGTGACTTGTATTTTAGCCCTGTGCTGTGTTTTGGATCTGCCGGATATTTTATTATCCAAGGAAGACTGTGATGCGACGATCTTGCATCAGGTGCAGGAGGAACTTTTGAAGATATATCCCAGGCAGAGGATGCCAAGGCTTCATTTCATCGATCATTTTGAAGGAAGATATGAAAGAGGCTTGTTGGAAATGGTTCTATCAAAGTGGGAAGAGGAAGAATTATAAATAAAGGAGATTATCAGATGGCAACCGTATTATTAATCATTATCTATTTATGTTTTATTGGTCTTGGATTACCTGACTCCCTTCTTGGGACGGCATGGCCCGAGATGTATTTGGAGCTAGGAATTCCCGTATCCTTTGAAGGCTTCGGAGCTGCAATCATTACGATTGGAACCATTATTTCCAGTCTCAATGCCGCCAGACTGATCAAGAGATTTGGTACCTTGAAGATTGTAATTGGTAGTACACTCTTAACAGCGGTTGCTATTTTGGGGTATGGATATGCCCCTAATTTTTTCGTTGTACTTTTACTTGGGATTCCAATGGGGCTTGGTGCTGGGGCAATTGATACGGCGCTCAATAATTATATGGCAGTACATTATAAGGCAAGTCATATGAACTGGCTGCATTGCTTTTGGGGACTGGGAGCGATGCTAGGACCTGTGGTGATGTCAGTTTTTATGAAGCGGGAACTTGGGTGGCGATATGGATATCTTATGATTGCTGTGGTTCAGTTTTTTATCGTGGTAATTTTATTTGCGACCATTCCGGTGTGGAAGGTACAACGGGATAGTACCACTTCTGAAGAACATGTTGTTATGAAGTTGTTTGACCTTATGAAGGTTAAGGGAGTTAAACTTGCGATGCTCACCTTTTTGTGCTACTGTGCCACGGAGTATACGATTGTATGCTGGGGTAGTACTTATCTTGTGAAGCATCGGGGTGTATCCACCGCAACGGCTGCGGCATGGATTAGTATTTATTACATGGGGATTACAGCAGGAAGAATGCTTTGTGGCTTTTTAGCTATGAAAATAAAGAATCAGCAGTTGATTCGCGTTGGTCTGTTTACCGTAATGCTTGGTGCAATCGTACTGTTATTGCCACTGCCTGCTATTGCCGCCTTTTTCGGTCTTGCCTTAGTTGGCCTTGGCTGCGCGCCCGTTTTTCCAGGGATGATTTCTGAGACACCAAAACGTTTTGGAGAAGGGCTGTCACAGGCTGTAATCGGAGTGGAGATGACAGCAGCTTATGTGGGTGTACTCCTTCTGCCCACTTTATTTGGTTTTTTGGCAGCACATATCAGTATGGCAATCATACCCTTCTTTTTGTTACTTCTTGTAATAACCATGATAGGTGCCACGACAAAATTGAATCAAATACACGAGCCTTGACAAGATTTTGTTATCGGATAAAATATATTAAGAGCATATGCTTATAAATATAGATATGGAGAGAAGAGGTCAGGTTAATGGAAGAGAAAGTAGAAATGACACATGCAAAAGCGGCAGCAGCGTACTTTAGAGAAGGCTACAATTGTTAACAATCTGTTTTTTTGGCCTTTCTGGAAGAATATGATATGGATCGGGAAACTGCCCTGCGATTAAGTTCCTCCTTTGGCGGCGGTATGGGCAGATTGCGGGAGGTATGTGGTGCGGTATCGGGTATGTTTATGGTAGCAGGAACCCTTTATGGGTACTCCGATCCGAAAGATCACGGAGCAAAATCCGAACACTACGCAAGAATTCAGGAGTTGGCAAAAGAATTTGAGGAAAAGAATCATTCGATTATATGCCGGGAGCTATTAGGGCTAGATCATAAAAAGGACGTTCCAGCACCAGAACAAAGAACGCATACCTATTATAAAAAGCGACCCTGTGAAGCCTTAGTCTATCAAGCCGCAGAAATTATGGAGCGGTATATAAAAGAGAACAAACGATAAGGAGGAATACCATGAATTTCCGATACGAAATGCCCACTAGTATCTATTTTGGAAGGAATGTCATAAGAGATAATGCAGACGTTTTTCATAGAGCAGGGAAAAAAGCGTTGCTTGTGACAGGTCAAAGCTCAGCTAAGAAAAATGGCTCATTGCAAGATATTATCTGGTCGCTGGAAAAGAAAGGCGTTACCTATGTGCTGTTTGATGAGGTAGAGGAGAATCCTTCTCTTGAGACAATAGAAAGAGGAGCGACGATTGGAAGCAGGGAGAACGCAGACTTTATTATTGGAATTGGAGGAGGCTCCCCGATGGATGCTGCTAAGGCAATCGCGGTGTTTATTCAAAATCCCAGTGTGACCAAGGAGACGATTTTTAAACAAGGGAGTTTGTCTGCACTTCCCGTTATTGCGGTGGCGACAACGGCTGGCACGGGATCCGAGGTGACACCCTATAGCATCGTGACTGTAAATGCAGAAAAAACAAAGAAAAACTTAGGACAACGAGTATTTCCAGTCGCAGCGTTTTTAGATAGTAAATATACAGAAGCATTGCCAGTGGATATCACAGTAAATACTGCGGTAGATGCGTTTACCCATCTGGTAGAGGGCTACCTAAATACCAACAGCAACCAGATGTCAGATTTGTATGCAGAAGAGGGATTTGCACTCTTTGCATCCTGCTTTCCTAAGCTATTGCAGCAGCAATTTGACGCTTCCTTTCGAGAGGCGGTATTGTATGCCTCCATGCTGGCAGGGATGGTAATCGCTCAGACAGGAACCTCTCTCCCGCATGGAATGGGCTATGCCCTAACATACCATAAGGGGCTGTCGCATGGAGCAGCAAATGGCATCCTTACAAGCGAATATCTAAAAATATTTAAGAACCAGACAAAGCTGGAACGGATGCTATCGCTATTAAAGCTAGAAAGTATACAAAAGCTCGAAGAAATCCTAAAAAGGCTGATGCCTGTTAAGGTCTTGATTACAGAGCAAGAAATAGAGGCATATGCGAGCGCATTTCTAGCCAATAAGGCAAAGCGAAAGAATCATCCGGAAGAGATCGGTTTGGAAGAAATTCTGCAAATATATAAAAATAGCCTGTTAGGATTTCGTTCGTTTTCAATATAATAACATGCATTCATGTTCTTTTGACCCCCGTGCTGTTTTATGGTATGATTATAATAGAAATTGGGGAAAATGTATATAAGGATGTGGACAACGTGGTATCCAAATATTTAAAGAATAAGGTATATAAAAGAACCAGAAAATACTTTTTTCAAAACAGCCTGCCCTTGTTGCTTGGACAAGGGCTTATTCTTATTTTCTTTTTTATTGTATTCACACCTTTGGTGACGTTTGTATATGAGAAGACATTAAGGTTAACAGGTCTTAGCTATGTAACAGTCGCTAATATCAGAACATTTTTATTAAATCCAATGAGTATTTTTGTCATCTTTAGCTTGTTTTATTTGTTTGGTCTTTTCTGGCTTTTTGAAATATATTTTTTAATCCATAGCTTTTCGAACAAAGAAAGAGGAGAAAAAGTTCCCGTACTACAGACCCTCTTTCGGGCTCTTTATCGTGCCATTGCGGGTATATTCAAAGGAAATCTTCGTCTGCTTTTAGCCGCGTGGTTACTTTTATTTGTCTATAACATTCCCTTTGTTTTGTATGCAATACGAAAAATCCGTTGGGTAAATTTTTTAGCGCTATTGATACCAAGGCAGGTGTCCCTTCCTCTTTCTGTTCTCCTACTTATCTTGCTTTCTTATCTTATCTTTTTTCGGATGGGATATGTATTTCACTACTACATCATATGCAAACTGTCTTGTAAGGAGGCTTTTTTTGAAGCCAGGCAAGCAAAAAAAAATCATGCGTGCAAAAGCTTTCTTTACTTTGTGGGATGGAATCTTGGGATTGCATTTGCTCTCATTGTATTTTATATTCTACGGATACTGCTTACAACTTTATTAGTTTCTGCCACATTTAATCCGCATCTATCCATAGCCATGTTTATTTCAATCATGGAACAGACAGAACCAATGGTACTGATACTGCTATTGTTAGCTAGTACCATTGCCAATTTTGCTCTAAGCACGCATCTTTTTTATCATTATGTGAAACCAGAGACGGCGATGGGAACAGATCCAGAGGAGTCGGTAAATTACGAAAAACGACCAGCCTATAAACGGATTTTTTTGGTATTGCTTGGTATGATTCTTCTTATGGATTTATTTTTCTTTTTTGATATCATAAAAAATGGATCTGCACTGGATTATCTTAATTTGGATGCGATAAAAGTCACCTCGCACCGTGGTTTTTCCAAACAGGTGCCAGAAAACACCTTGCCAGCAATAGAGAAAGCCATTGAGGAGCAGGTGGACTTTGTTGAGGTAGATGTAAGAGAAACGAAGGACGGTGAACTGGTGCTTCTTCATGATAGCAGTTTAAAACGAACCTGTGGTCTAAATAAAAACATCTGGAATGTTACCTATGAGGAAGTTTCAAGGCTTGATGCAGGGAAGTGGAAGGGAAAGGAATATGAGGGGGTTCGGGTGCCGACTCTTCGGGAGGTATTGGAGCTTTGTAAGGGAAGAGTCAGCCTAAATCTTGATTTAAAGTATCATAATGAAAAAGAAAAGATGGAGGAAAAGGTAGTTTCCTTAATACAAGAATATGATATGGAATGGCAGTGCGTGATAACGTCAACCAACATTAGTTGCCTAACGAGAGTAAAGGCTCTCTCGAATAATCTTCAGACGGGATATATCACCTACCAGCTTTATCCTGGTCTAGTGAAAAATGATGCTGTGGATTTTTTTAGTATGAAATCCTCTCTTGTCACCAAGAACGTCGTACAGCTTATCCATAAAAACGGTAAGAATCTATGTGTATGGACGGTCAATTCAAAAAATGAATTGGAACGCCTAAGCCGCATTGGTGTGGATAACATTATAACGGATAATCCAGCTTATGCAAAAGAGATATTGTATCAGGAAAGTTCGGATGGTTATCTGCTTACCGTATTTAAAATAATTCGGGAATAGGGACAACATATTAACATGACAGAAGAGCAAAGAAGTGGTAAAATAAGGTGAGTATTATATGAGGAGGGGGGGCTCTATATGGATTCATTTTATGGAAAGAATATCGATGAAATAAAAAATGAATATAGTAAAATAGATAAAGACTGGCTGATCCTTCATTATAAAATTTCCGTTGGTGTTGTTATTTTTGCCTTTCTTGCAGAATGCATCATGGGTGTATTTATTATAAATTCTGATTTGCTTACGACAACAGTTGCACGATATATCGAAAAGTATATTTTGATTCCCAGCGGGATTAATGCCGTGTTTATGCTTGGCAGTACGCTTATATTACGATCTCGTATTTTATCACAAATGTATAAGTCTTATATGATATCCAGTAATTTTGCGGTGGTCTGCTTTGTTTTGTTTACCGCACATAGTGCCTTTACCGCGACCTATTACATCTTTTCTGGTGCGATTATGCTGACGATTATTTATGCGAGCTATGAGGTGACGCTTTTGACGGCTATCCTTAGTATGGGGAGTATGATTATTTCGGAATTATTCATTGTATGGGACTCGGATAAGGTTACGATATATGAAAGTACCTTTCGCTTGAGCAATTTCTTAGTGAATTTGATTTTGCTGGTTGCATTTACCGGAGCAGCAATGGTTGCGATACATTACGAACAAAGAAAGAATCGGGCAAGCATTCAACTGCAAAAAGAGCGATATGATCTGGAAAAGAGGATACAAGCCGATGAGTTAACGGGAATATCGAGCCGTACGGCACTCTATGATGCGATGCGTGTTATGGAGGATAACTCCTCTGAAAAACCATGTATCTTTGCTATCGTAGATCTGGATCAGTTTAAACGAGTCAATCAGACATATGGAAGAGGCTTTGGAGATGAATGTTTGATTCAGGTAGCAAAGCTCCTTCGAATGTACGCCGGCAAGGCAACGCCCTTTCGCTATGGAGCAGATGAATTTTGTTTGCTCTTTCGTGATGCAAAAATGAAAGAAGCAATCCTTATGTGCAAGAAAATACAAGTTGAGCTTGCTAAGCTGCGATTTAGAGAGGCGCCGGAGCTAAGACTTACGGTTAGCATCGGGCTATCCAGCTACCAAAAGGGGTGGAATGCGGTCAAGCTTTTTGTATATGCGGATCAAGCCCTTTATGAGGCGAAAAAAGTTGGAAATGCAATCGAGGTATTTGAAAAAGAAGACATAGAACCGTTGGAATAGTTAATTGGAGTATGCATTTTACTTGACAAAACAGAACCTATGTGTTTATGATAGAGAAAAGAAAGAAAGGAAATAATGACATGACCAGAACACTTAGATGGATTTCATTTGAAGCGATTATGATAGCAATTTTATCAATTTACGGGATAAGTGCGCAAAAATTTAATCATTTCATGCGAAACCGAATAAGTAAATTGGTGTTTTCCTAGTATTTTCTTAGAATAAATCGAAGAATATGAGGCTCCAAGGCTTATTGGCTTTGGAGCTTTTTTGCGTACAAAAAAAGAAATTGTGAACAAAAAAATTGGGCACCTACTATGTGCCAGATGGAGGATAAGATGATTGAACTTAGTATGAATGGTATGAGTAAGTATTTTGGAGCAGAATTGGTATTTCAAAAGCTCTCTTTTGAGATAAAAACAGGGGAACGGATTGGTCTTGTCGGTCAGAATGGATGTGGGAAAACGACATTATTTAAAGTGCTTATGGGGATAGAAGAGCATCAGGAGGGGGAAATCAGTATAAGGAAGGGCTGTAAATTAGGATATTTGAATCAAATCCCTGTGTTTCCAAAGGAGATGACGGTAATGGAAGTGATACAAATTGCGTTTCAAGAGGTAATAGACGTTGGAAATAAGGTACATGCATTGGAAGAGGCAATGTCGGTAGCAGTTGAAGAGGATACCTTAGATGCACTGATGAGAAAGTATAGCCATTTGCAGCAAACCTATGAACAATTGGGAGGGTATGATATGGAGGTGAAGCTCTCAAAAGTATGCGAAGGACTGTCAATCGCGCAAGAACAGCGAGCCATGCGATTTGAAGCCTTAAGCGGTGGCGAAAAGACGAGGGTCATATTGGCAAAGCTTCTGGTGGAGGAGCCTGACTTACTACTCTTAGATGAGCCGACGAACCATTTGGATCTGGATACAATTGCTTGGTTAGAGGGATTTTTAAAGGACTATAAGGGAACGGTTTTTGTGATATCTCATGACCGCCGTTTTTTAGATCGGGCAGTGGAAAAAATCGTGGAGTTAAAAAGGGATCAAATGGAGGTTTATTGCGGAAACTATTCGTATTATGTAAAAGAGAAGGAGCGGCGCTTCCAGTCAGCCATGAAGGAATATGAGCTTCAGAAGAAGAAAATTGAAAGTATGGAAAGGCAGATTGAGCGATTTCGTATCTGGGGAGCCATGCGGGACAGTGATAAAATGTATAAACAGGCAAAGGTAATCGAGCATCGCCTGGAAAAGATGGAGGCGTTGGAGCGCCCGGTAAAAGAAGCCAAAGGGCTGCGTCTTGATCCAGTAGCAACGGAGCGTTCGGGAAGGATTGTCTTACGTGCCACGGATGTATGCAAAGGGTTTCTTGAACACTCGTTATTTACTGGGGTTAATTTCGAGATTTATTATCAAGACCATGTCTGCATTATGGGAAAAAATGGGAGTGGAAAAACAACACTTTTAAAGGTGATTTTGGGTGAAGTGGAACCAGATAGGGGAACCACTGCCTTTGGCGCGAGCGTCAAAATCGGCTATTTGCCGCAGCAAGTAGTGTTTGAGAGAGAAGATATGACAGTACTGGAATACTTTGCAAGACGACATGACCTTACGTACGGAAAAGCAAGAGGAGAGCTTGCAAAGGCGTTATTTATTCGAGAGGAGGTAAATAAGACAATTGGCATGCTTTCCGGGGGAGAAAAGAGCCGCCTGCGCCTTTCTTCCTTGATGCGGGAAGGGGTTAATTTTCTGATTCTAGATGAGCCTACTAACCATTTGGACATTGCCTCGCGGGAAATTTTAGAGGAGACCTTGCTTCGATTTGAAGGAACCATACTGTTTGTATCGCACGATCGATATTTTGTAGATCGGATTGCCACCAGAATTCTGGAAATTGGAAAAGAAAGTGGAAGAGTCTTTTGATTAATGATACAATAGAAATAATGAAACATCCAAGGAGGTCTCGTATGAAACGGGTAAAGGTTGCAATAGTTGGAATGGGAAATGTAGGTTCAACGCTGGCATATCAGTTGATTTCTATGAATGTATGTGATGATTTGGTCTTGATTGATCTAAATTATGATAAGGCTTGGGCGGAGGCAATGGATTTGAACCATGCAATGGGCTTTTCGGACACGAAGATGCATGTTTTTGCAGGTGGTTACGAGGATTGTAAGGATGCAGATATTGTAGTTTTGGCAGTAGGTGCTCCTTATAAAATCGGAATGACGCGGCTGGATATGCTTGAGAAGGCGGCTGCGATTGTGAAAGCAATCGTGCCACAGGTGGTGGGAAGCGGTTTCTCCGGTATTTTTGTCGTTATCACAAATCCAGTGGATGCGATGACATATTTGGTGCAAAGGCTGTCTGGATTTTCTGCCGCGCGCGTGATTGGAACCGGAACATCACTCGACTCTTCTCGTCTCAATAAATATATCAGTGACATCATGGGTGTCGATGCAAGAAGCATTAATGCGTTTTGCATGGGAGAGCATGGAGACTCTCAGATGATTCCCTGGAGTCAGATCACCGTTGGCGGGAAAAAATTTCTTGAAATTCTAAAGGACAATCAAGCACGTCTTGGAGAGGTTGATCTAGATCGAGTTCGCACGGATATTGCACAGATTGCTTATAAAATCGTACAAAACAAGGGCGCTACCTTTTTTGGCATCGCCTCGGTTACGACACAGATAATCAAGGCGATTATACGGGATGAAAATAAAGTACTTCCTGTATCCGTAATGTTATCGGGAGAATATGGGGAATCGGATGTCTATGCGGGAGTGCCAGCCGTTCTTACCAATCAGGGAATCAAGGAATTGGTTGAGTATCATCTGACACCACAGGAGCTGATGGAATTTAAGCAATCGCTTTTAATCTTAAAAGAAGCCAATCAAAAAATATAAGGGAAGGCTTTCGCATCTCGAACAGATCGTAGCTCGGAAAAAGAGTAAATAAAACAGTAAATAAAAAGGAACTAACATACATGAAGAAAAAGATAGTAGTTGGGATTTTAGCCCATGTGGATGCAGGAAAAACCACCTTATCCGAGAGCTTATTGTATCAAAGCGGTACCATAGGTAAGCTTGGAAGAGTGGACAAAAAGGATGCATATCTGGATACCTATGAGCTAGAAAAGGCAAGAGGGATTACGATATTTTCCAAACAGGCAGAGCTTACAATCGGAGAAACTCAAGTGACCCTGTTAGATACGCCAGGCCATGTCGATTTTTCTTCCGAAATGGAGCGCACACTATCCGTTTTGGATTATGCAATTCTTGTAATTAGCGGAGCCGATGGGGTGCAAGGGCATACCAAGACGCTTTGGAGCTTGCTTACAAACTACAAAATTCCAGTATTCTTATTTGTAAATAAAATGGATCAAGAAGGTTGCGGGGTCAAAGAATGTCTCGCAGAGCTAAAGGAGAAGCTATCGGATAATGTGATCGAATGCAGCGAGGATAGAGAGGATGCTTTTTATGATACGCTTGCGATGTGCAGTGAGGAGCTGATGGAGCAATATTTAGAAACAGGCGCCATTCAAGAAGATAACATATGTCAAGCGATAAGAAACCGGGAAGTGTTTCCCTGTTACTTTGGGTCAGCACTGCGCCTTCTTGGAATAGAAGTATTTATGAGGGACTTAGACAAATGGACGCTTTGTCCCGATTATCCCAGTACATTTGGTGCGAGAATCTTTAAGATTGCAAGGGATGAGCAGGGAAACCGCTTGACCTATTTAAAAATAACAGGTGGGACTCTTCAAGTCAGGGATTTCGTGCGTACTGAGGAATGGGAAGAAAAGGTGACCCAGATCCGTATTTACTCGGGAAGTCGTTTTGAAGCGGTTGGAGAGGCATCCGCTGGAGATATTTGCGCGGTTATGGGTCTTAGTCGGTCAAAGGCTTTGGAGGGACTTGGTTTTGAACAAGAAAAAAAGACGCCTTTTCTTCAGCCGGTTCTATCGTACCGCATTCTGCTGCCAGAAGACATTAATCCAAGGCAGATGATGCCAAAGCTTTTGCAGTTGGAAGAAGAGGAGCCGTCGCTATCCATTGTCTGGGAGGAAGAAAGCCAGCATATTCAGGTTAAAATAATGGGGGAGATACAGCTAGAGATTTTAAAAAGTCTCGTAGAGGAGCGATACGGAGTAAGCCTTTCCTTTGGGGACGGACAGGTGGTGTATCGGGAGACCATACAGACGGCGGTAGAGGGTGTGGGTCACTTTGAACCGCTGCGTCATTATGCCGAGGTACATTTATTATTAGAACCCAAAGAGCGTGGCTTTGGGCTAGCCTTTGATACGGTCTGTAGTGAGGAGATGCTGGCAAGGAACTGGCAGAACCTTGTGCTTACCCATTTAGGAGAAAAGGTGCACCGCGGTGTTCTAACCGGAGCGGAAATCACAGATATGAAGATTACGCTCGTGGCAGGAAGAGCACACAACAAGCATACAGAGGGAGGAGATTTTCGAGAGGCCACCTATCGGGCACTGCGGCAGGGACTAATGGAGGCAGAGAGCATCCTTTTAGAGCCATATTATGGGTTCCAGCTGACGCTTCCAAAAGAGCAGGTGGGAAGAGCGATGCATGATATCGAAAAACGCTATGGAAGCTGCGAGCTTACCAAAGCGGAGGGAGATATCGTGGTATTATCGGGACGTGCACCAGTGGCAGCGATGCAAAACTATCAAAGAGAAGTGATGGCCTATACAAAGGGACTGGGACGTCTCTTTTGCAGCTTTGGAGGCTATGAGCCCTGCCATAATGAAAGCGAAGTGAGGGCAGAAAGCCGATATGATCCGGAGCGGGACATCAAAAACCCATCTGCTTCTGTTTTTTGCTCGCATGGAGCCGGGTTTCTTGTCGCATGGGATGAAGTCAAGGAGTACATGCACGTCGAGAGTATTTTTTCGAAAAAAAGTGTTCCAGAGGAGATCGTGATACAAAGGGATGGGAAGAAAAGGGAAGAGAGTTTTTTAAGCCTCGAAGAAATTGATCAGATTTTTTCAAAAACTTTTTATGCCAATACTGGGAAGAAGACGGATTGGAGACGGCAAAAGAGTACGAAGGAGAGCGATTATGGGCGTATCTATCGTGCGGCTCCAGCCGAGAAAAAGGAGCGCTATTTATTGGTCGACGGCTATAATATCATTCATGCATGGACGGAGCTTTCAAAGCATGTGGAGGATAACATGGATGGTGCAAGAGAGAGGCTGCTTGAAATCCTGAGTAATTATCAGGGAATACGAGGCGGTCATATCATAGCAGTTTTTGATGCGTATCGAAGGATTGGACATAAGGAAGAAGTCTTTGATTATCATAACATTCATCTGGTCTTTACGAGGGAAGCGCAGACGGCGGATCAATACATTGAGAAATTTGCACATGAAAATGGAAAACGCTTCGAAATAGTTGTTGCAACCTCCGATGGACTGCAGCAGATGATTGTGAGAGGAGCTGGCTGCCAGTTGATGTCTGCCAGAGAATTAAGGGAGGAAATCGAGAGAGCAAATGAGCTTGCAAAGGAGCAATTTGTCGCACGACAAGAAAAGGGTCGTTCTTTTTTGCTGGATCAGATAAGTGAGGAAATCAAAGAGCAAATAAAAGATAAGAAAGAAGAGTAGGAAGATAAGAAGAAAAAAGCTGGCAGAACGCAATCGGATCAACGCGTCTGCCAGCTTTTGTTTTGGTTGTTTATGAGTTTTGATAGGCTTCGTTTAATGCCATAAGCATTTGTTCGGATTCCAGGGCTCCTTGAATTGCACTGGTTCCATTGATTAGAAAATAGGGGACAAAATCAAGCTGCATAGCATTGGCTTGTCTCTCATCAGCCAGTACAAACGCCTCTAAGGTGCCGTCTTTAAGCTGCTCGCTTAGTGCCTCCCAGTCAAAATCTAAGTCAGAAA
>JASKJZ010000223.1 GCA_030154385.1 Clostridiales bacterium | reverse complement strand
TTTTGTAGGATTGATTATTATCACGAAAGTAACGTCGAATCAATGCTATCTCAAGCGATGCAATCACCAAAAAACCAATCACTAAGGATAAAAGCATTCCAAGCATAATCTCCATTCCGAATAGTCTCACAAAAACAAACGAAAGTGCAATGGAAATAAGCATACCCAGTCCATAGAAGATGGATATTTTTTGATAATCCTTACAAATCGATAAATATAGCATGGAATAAAATACAAAGACCAACGCCATATATCCAACATATCCCGTTGCCACATAGAACAAGTCAACATTACCAACCAGATATTCCCACAAGCAAAATGGAATCCCTACAAAGGAGCTTACCAATGAATTCATCAATAAACCCATGTAAAAACAAGGTAAAATATCGGCATATTTCTCCTCATAAATAACATCCGATAGATACTTGGAAAGAACGGCATTAAAGGGAGAAGCCGTCAGTAAGGAAAATATGAAAATATAGAGAACAGTACAAGCAAACAACTCTCTTTCTACATAATTTAATGAAGTAAACCCAACAATTTGCATCATAATAACAATTGCCAGGATTACAACTAGCATCGGGGCAATTGTCATAATCGTACTATACCCAATACCGATAATATTAGTTGTCATTGTATTTTTACTGTAAATACGGTTGAGTTTGATTCCAATTCCTGCCATAGCTCCTCCTTTCTCTCTATTGTTTCATTAGCGTTTGATAAATTGTGGCATAGGTATCTTTCATTTCTTCAATCTGATATTTTTTTGTTACCCGCAGGTATCCATTTTCTCCCAGTTTTTCTCTTCGCACCGGGTCATTTGCCAAATCTAATATTGCCTGCGTAATCTCTTCAATATTCATAATGTGCGTTAATATCCCTGCTTCTCCAAACTCATCATCTTCTCCATAAATAAGTCCTTTGCAATTGCCCACATCCGTTGCAATCACTGGCTTTTTTGCAGCAAAGCTTTCGAGTATGGTAAGTGGCTGACCCTCGCTGATACTGGTCAAAATCGTCATATCCATCTTACCTAAGTATTCCCGGATATCCACCTTTCCGGTAAATATCACATCCTCTACTTTCATCGAGTCCACAAGCTCAAAGCACTCCCTTGCATACTCCTCATCCTCATCCAATGGACCCATAATCCATAGCTTTAACGGTTTCTTTTTTGCCTTCGCATAGGCAAACGCCCGAATCATAGTCTTGACGTCTTTGATTGGGGTAACTCGAAGAATCGCCCCAACATTGATATCGTCCTTTTCAAGAAGCGTTTTGCCAGGTAAGTCAAACAATCGTTCGATACTGATTCCATTTGGAGTAATTCTCGTCTTTTCAATGGGGCATCCTAACTCCACTTGCAATTCTCTTGCATGCATATATAAGCTTGTGACCATATCTGCTTTCTCATAAGCAAGCTTCGACATTTTTTTGAACTGTTCAATCCATATATTTTTGTAAATTCCCGTAACCCACTTAGCTTTTATTAGTTCTTCTTCGCGTTCTCTGGTATAAATACCATGCTCTGAAATCAAAAGCTTACTCCCATAAAATACCTTGCCCATACTTCCAAGCACACCAGCATAGCCAGTCGCCACACAGTGGTAAATATCCGCTTTTGGAATTTTCATTTTCATCGTAAAGAAAAGAGGAAGATAAATCGAACGCATCGTCCATAAAAAATCAGAATATATAATTTCAGAATACCGTAGCTGGTAACAATCCGTTACGACCTTCATAAAGTCTTCGCCCATTAATAAGTCATTAATGGAGGTTTTTTTGTTTTGAAAGATAGCAAAAAGGACTTCCCAATCCACCTCTTGATTGAGTACCAGCGCACGAAGTGCCTTTTGCTCTTTTTTATGTAAAAAGCTTTCTCTTGTCCTATTCTTTCTTCCTTCAAACCAATCATAATCTTCCAAATACAATTCATGGACGTCGCTGACATTAGAAGGCAATTCATACGTAAATTTCCCTCGCATCGAACGATTTGCCACAATTGTTAGAACACGATACTCAATATCTGGAAAAGATTTTATCAAGCTTTGAATCCAACCAGATACCCCCCCCATTATGTAAGGATAACATCCTTCTGCTATGATACAAACCTTCATGAAAGACCTCCTTTCAATATCCTGCTATTTATTATAGTAATACAACGCATCACTCGACGCCAGATGAATTGTCACAAAATCGTTCGTTGCATGAATCAAGTATGCATCAGTCTCCAATTCCTGACTGGTTCCCCCCACAATCTCTGATACCTCCTGACTGTGTGTGCGTAAAATAAAATAACTGTCCTCTGACAATCCCTTGATTTTTAAAGAAATGATATCTTCGTTCATGGAATCGGTATAATCAAGTGCCAGAAAATCGCGAATACGTTTATCTGCCTGTGATAGTGTCGTTTGCTCAAACTTAGAAAACGGTTTCCAATAGGTCGTTGTATATCTGCCAAAGTCGTCAAACACTTTTTGCCACTCATCTTGCTCACCTGAAGGATAAATGACACGCTTCATATCGGCTGTGATTGTGGAATAACCGAGCGCAGTCTCTATACTTTTGACCCGCAAATCCTGCGAATAGGTATGGCTAAAGCCATCAATGGTTGCATTCATTTGCAGTATCGTTTGATTCACATAGTGAAACAATGGTTCTTTATCCATATAATCTCCTACAATTGTCTGCACCTTAGATAACAATGGCCACTTCCCAAAGAGATTGGCAGTTGTATCTGGGGTCTGATCAAGATAAAGCGAAGCAAATGCATAGTCTGGAAATAAATCTGTTAGGAAACGATTATCCAAAGTCACCTTATCTTCAAAGGATATATCCGAAATCTGACTAAGCGACAGTCCCACTTCCCCTTTTTGTTCACTGATCAATCGAAAAAAGTAATCAAGGAGCTTTTCATCTGGTTCATTTGCATCGAGATAATCAAGCTGCGGCGTTATCATACAGGTAATCTTACTTTGCATCTTAATCGCAAGTGCCACAAGTCCAGGCCAAATGATATCTCGATAGACTGCCGTAGAGCTGCGGCTGTAGTGTGAAAGGACGACGTTGTCGTTTTCCTTCGAAACCACCGGATTATTGAGAATGACAAGATTTTGGCTATTAATGATGGGATAAATCTCATAATCTCTGCATTCCGCCATCATGGCATCTAAAATTCCAACTCCGGTTAACGTGGTCATATAATCCCCGTTAACCGCAAAGACACGGTTACTCCCAATACTATTTCTCCAGATAATCGCGGGAAGAAATTCATTTTTATAATTGGAATATTGCTGTTGATTTAGAATACCTGTCAAATATGATTTGGTACCACCAGTAAGCACATACCATGGCATTACTAGTGTAAGATCCTGATTGGATGTTCCCGATGCATTCTTTTCTTTTGTATCTGACTCATCATATACCTGTTCTCCTCCAAGTAAAAAACCTGAATAAAGTCGAATCCCTTGCAATGTCACTTGATCTAAATAAATAGACTCAATCCCTAATATCTTTTTCAGTGCCTCATTTTGTTGAATTTCAGAGACTTTTGGCAAATCACAAAATATAACATTGATTCCTTGGCTTATCATCTCCTCTAATAGAGGTACGTCCCTTTCCAGCTCCAAATAAGCCGCATCCACAAGAAGTGCCTCAGGCAAGTGCTGTGGATCAATTACAACCTGATCCAAATGTTGAGTGGTCACAAGTCTTCGCTTTGTATAAGTACACCATGTCAAAACGGTGTTCCCAATGTTTTTATCCATCTCATCCCCAAGGTATATCACATAATCCCTCTGCAAGGATGCATTTAGTTGCTCCCTGGACTGTATGCTTTCACTACTCTTTATATTAGATTCTTCGTTTGCGTACGGATTTTGCTTATAATCATTCCAATTTTCTTTGATGACCCCAGACGATTGGAACATAAATAGGATTACAAGCATAATGAGTGTAATTGTAACATAATTTCGTTTGGATACCATAAATTACTCCTTTTATGAACCTGCCGCTGTTGCCTTATTATATCCATAATCAATTGCAAAGTTATTAAGATGATTGATGTTTTGCTTGATTTGATAGCAAATAAAGGTATCATCTTCATAATACACCTTCATTTCATTATGATACATCTCTTGATAGGTCTTCGCCCAGTAATAAAATCGTGACATCACAATCCATCGATTTTCCTCCTGATAGATTGCTATATCACCTCCCACTGGAAGCTCATTTTGTGCCCCCTCCTTCGAAACCTTCCGATCTGTATCAAGCGGTGCTTTTTCAATAAAAAAATAGACATATGGCGTCGGTATGGCTACCGTATTTTGCCCCGCACTTTCGATATCCCTCAAAAACTGAATCAATTCATAATGATAACCATGCCCGTTTGCCATATTTCGCTCATCATTTGCAGAAACAATCGTCCAAGAAAAATTTTTATCCTCACGAATAATATTGGTAAGGCTCGTAATGGCACCATTTGTCTCCAGACTCTCAAAAAAACGAGGCTGCCGCAGAGCCGTATATTTTGAAAGAAATACACCAACTGCAAGGCAAACAAATAATGATACCATATACATGAACCATTTCCGTTTGAGAAATCCAAGCAGGGTATAAATTGGAGCGTCGATAGTAAAAGCCCATATTAATGGCATCAGATATACAATATAAATACGGGTTCGATTCACGTCCATCAACTGTGGAAGCCCTAGGGTAGAAGCTCCCAGTAATACAAATAAAATCCCAATTGTAACGACACAAGAAAGCATTGTCAATCCATATTCATATCGACGAAGTAATAGACTGATTGCAGCGAATACACAAACCCAAGCCATACAAAGTACACTCTGCAAGAAAAAATAGGGTTGATTTTCATTCAGTACATTTGAAAGCAGAATTGGATTGATCGCCTGATACAAGGTTTCAGCATATGAAATCAATTTTTTCTCCACGACTAGGATTTTATTTCGAAATAAGCTGTCAACGGTTATTACAACCTCTTTTGGCTCACTTTTTTG
>JASKJZ010000222.1 GCA_030154385.1 Clostridiales bacterium | reverse complement strand
TTATGCTTAACAAGTTTCAAATTTATGGAGATGATGCACAGAAGTTTATCGATTTTGCATGTGAGAAAGCACTTGCAGCATACGACAATTTAAAATAAGAGAATTTTAAAACAACGTACAATTTCATTAAATCATGTCTGTGGGGCCTTTTTGCCCCACAGATCATTTATCGAAGGAAGAGCCTATGAAAAATTTCAAAATTAAAACGAACTTCTGGTCGGGTATCATCATGGGACTATTTAGCTTGGTATTGCTAAGTGTGACACCGAATCAGGTAAGAGTTCCGACGTTTGATTCCGGGGCACCAAGTCCTCGCATTATTCCAATCATTTGTCTTGTTATTATGCTTATCTTTTCCGTGGTTTTGCTGATTCAAAGTCTAGTATTTAAGAAAGAAAAAATAGTAGAGTTCGATTGGAAGAAAGAGAAACCAGTAATTTTATTTATTGTATTACTTTGTGTGTATGTTGCACTCATTACCTGGATCGGATTTATTTTAGCGTCTGGAATTGTATTCGTGAGTATCCTCTTTTATTGTGGGGAGAGAAAGCCTTGGATCTATCTGTTTACCATAGCTGCGGCAGTGGGAATTTATTACTTATTTCAGTATGTGTTTACGGTATCGTTACCAACCGGAATATTTTTTTAGGAGGAGAGAGTTAGGTTATGGGAGATTTTGCATTAATCGGTCAGGCATTGGTACAGGTATTTACGGTATCGAATATGCTCATGATTTTGATCGGACTAGTAATTGGTATGATCGTTGGATGTATCCCTGGGTTGAGCGTAATGCTTGGTATAATCCTTATGTTGCCGCTGACCTATCAGATTCATGATCCGGCAACCGCAATTATATTGTTGCTTGCTGTGTATGTTGGTGGTATGTATGGTGGATCCATCAGCGCAATTACCCTGAATACACCAGGCACAAACTCAGCAATTGCGACGACCTTTGATGGCTATCCATTAGCCAAGAAAGGAAAAGTAAAGAAGGCACTAGATACCTCACTTTTTGCATCGGTATGCGGTGGTCTTTTCTCCGCCATCTTGCTGCTTGTTTGTGCCTCTTTTATCACAAAATTAGTATCAAATTTTACCTCGGTAGAGTATTTTTCGATGGGAATTCTTGGTATCTCTTTGATAGCTGGAGTAAGTGGTGACTCGCTTCCAAAAAGTATCATTTCGGGAATGATTGGACTTCTTATGGCCTGCGTCGGGATGGACGCGATTACGGGAGTCAGCCGTTTTTCCTTTGGACTAAAAACTCTTACTTATGGAATTGATATGCTTCCAGCTATGATTGCCTTAATCGCATTAACACAGGTCGTACAAAAACTGAGAGATTTTAAACTTGCCGGTGGTAAGTTAGACGATGCAAGCAAGATTGATAAGGCTGGGCTTACCCGTAAAGAGAGAAGAGGCATTCTGCCTGCAATTCTTAGGTCTTCGGCCGTCGCTTCAATCCTAGGTGCAATGCCTGGAGTAGGTGGTGGTGTTGCACAGTTCCTTTGCTATAGTGAAGCAAGACGTACGTCAAAACACCCGGAAGAGTTCGGGAAGGGGAGCCTGGAAGGAATTGCAGCGGCAGAATCCAGCAATAATGCAGTTGTTGGATCGGCTATGATTCCGCTTTTAACACTCGGTATCCCTGGAGATGGTGTAACCGCCCTTTTGCTTGGAGCGTTCGTACTTCATGGAATCACACCAGGACCTACCATGTTTACAAAGCAGGGTGTTATGGCTTATACCATCATCCTTGGATGCTTGATTGCAAATGTTCTTTTGTTCCCGATTGGACTTGGCATGACAAGAAGTGTAGCAAAGATTGTACAGGTTCGTTATACGTATCTTGCTCCGGTCATTATCATGTTTTGTTTCGCGGGCGCTTTTGCAGCGACTGGTAATACCAAGGAGCTTATTATTACAGCAGCGGTTCTTATTTTTAGCTATATTCTGACAATATTGGATATATCCAATACTCCATTGATGCTTGGCATGATTTTAGAAAAAATCATGGAGAAAAACTTTGTTACCGCATCCATGGCATATAACAGAGATTATTCGATTTTTGTACGCCGTCCGATTTCGCTTGTCATCTTGATTATTACCATTCTTTTATTGATTTCTCTGATGAGGATGAATAAGAGGGTTGAGGCGATGAATCAAGCAAACATGGAAGAAATTCAAAAAGAGCATGAAGCAATGGAAAAAATACAGTAAGGAAAGGCAAGGTTTAATGATGAAATTTCAAGTAGTTTATGTTCCGATTGGTGTTGGAACTTATCATATGGAGACTGCAAAGGATCAGTTCGAACGTTCCGTTGCAACGCTTCAAGCACTTTCAGACAATATCGTAGTTCCAGAAAACGTATTACTGACAGTAGACGAGTTATCTGTTTATTTGGACACGGTAAGTCCGAACCTGGTGATACTTCAAAATATCACATTTGCAAATGCTGCATTTGCAAGCGAAGTGGCAAAACGTTTTTCCTGTCCGCTTATGCTTTGGACCTTGAGAGAACCTGTTATTGATGGTACAAGACTTCGAAGCAACTCGCTTACGGGGGCTTATTCTGCAGCAAATGCAATCACAGCATTTCGCGGCATGAAGAAGTTTGAATTTGTCTTTGGCGCACCAGAGGAAGATAAGGTGAGGGCGGAAATCGGTGCGATGATTCGTGCGGCGAAGGTACAGGTATCCATGCGTTCCTTAAAGATGTCTGCGATAGGACATACGCCACAGGGATTTGGGTTTGGCCGAGCTTTGGATGCTGAGCTTATGAGCCGGTTTGGGGTGACTTTGGAAGCAATCGAGGCAAGAGAGCTTATGGAAATGGCAAGAAGCTATTCAGATGAGGACTGCAGGGCAGATCTAGAAGAAGCCAAACAAAATGTTGTCGGTCTTGATACTATGCCAGAACAAAATGTTCTTGATTTTGCAAGACTTTATAAAGCGTACAAAACTTATATTACAACCAATGGAATCGGTGCAGTTTCCTCTAGATGCTGGCCAGATTTTTTTACTTCCTTCGGGACACCAGTTTGTATGGTTCTTTCGCTTCTAAATGCATTTGATGTGCCAGCAAGCTGCGAGGCGGATGTATACGGTGCACTCTCAATGTATATTGGGACACAGTTTTCTGGAACACCTACATTCTTTGGAGATCCAGTTGCAATGGATGAGGAAGAGGGAAGTATTACATATTGGCATTGCGGTATGGCAGCTTGTAATCTTGCAAGAAAAGATACAGGGGCTTGCGTAGGAGTTCATCCAAATAGAAAAATCGGGCCGGTTATGGACTTTGGGTGTGAAGCGAGTGAGGAAGCGACGATATTCCGCGTGGGGCGCACTCCAGACGGAAAATTCCGTTTCTTTATTGCAGAGGGTTCCATCATGGATAAGCCAAAGCAGTTTTATGGGGCGTCCATTGTAGTAAAGACAGATTGTCCTGCTGAAAAAATCGTGGAGCAAACCATTAAAGCAGGTTGGGAACCTCATTATGTCGTTGTATATAAAAAAATTGGGAACGAATTAGAGAAGATTGCGAACATGTTAGAGGCAGAGATTGTTCGATTTTAAATCGTTTGCCACGTTTCGGATAAAAGACCTAATTTGTAGAATTCTTACGGCATATATGGTATACTTCTTTTAGCAAAAAAGGGAAAGAAATACTTACAACGAAACAAACTGGAGGGGTAAAAATGAACCCAAAGATAGAGGGTATCAATCAGGAAAATGTAAAACAGAGCAATCGTTCTACTATTTTAAAGTTGTTAAGTAGTAATGGAGCAATTAGTAGAAAAGACATTGCAGATCATATTGGACTTACCCCGGCAGCAGTGACGCTTATCTGCAGCGAACTGATAGAGGAAGGTATTCTAATCGAAAAGGGTGAAATGACGCAGGAAAAGAGAGCGGGCCGTAAGAAGATTCTGGTAGACATCAACTATTCTTATAAAAGGGTGCTATGTATCTGTATTGAGATTGATGAAACATACATCACCATTACGGATATGGCAGGCAAGATCTTTGCACAGACAGTGATACCAACAAATGTTGATATGAAGCCAGAAGAATTCTTAAAAGTAGTTGCGATGGAGAGTAAAGACCTCCTTTGGTCAAAGGGCGTGTCAAAGGATACAATGCTTGCGGCTGGTGTCTCAGTTCCGGGCACGGTAGATAGAGTCCGTGGGATTAGTATACGCTCCTATCGTGTATGGAATCAGCAGGTAGATGTGAAACGAATACTGGAAGAATATCTTGGCTTTGATGTCGTAGTTGAGAATAATGTGAATGCATATGCGGAGGGCGAACTGATTTATGGGATTGGAAAAACGACCAGAAATCTAGTGATAGTAAAGTGGGGGCCAGGAGTAGGCTCTGCTTTTACAATTAACCATTCGGTATACCAAGGAAGAGATTTTAAAGGTGCTGAGATTGGGCACTTTATCATAGAAAAGAGCAATGTTGAGTGTAGATGCGGTAGAAAAGGATGCTTGGAGACTGCGATTTCTACGCATGCTATCGTAGACGCAGTCAAAGAGCTAATGATAGTAAATGATATGCCACTCCTAACAGAATGGTTGGATAATCCGGAGCATACACTTAGTGTGCACAATATTCGTGAATGGGGAAGATTAAAAGATCCAAATCTTCAGATGATTTTTGATGAGAAGATGGATCTTCTCGCAAGAACAGTTGAAAATGTAATCAATATGCTTAATCCCGATCATGTTGTTGTCTATGGTAAAATCTTTGAAGTAGAGGGCTTGGTAGATCGCTTTATTAGACGCTGTATGGAATATGATGCTGAAATCTCAGAGGATTATATCTTGCACTCAAAGCTCAGCGATAAAATCAGCTACATCGGATCACTGGCAGTGGTTATGAATGAATATTTTTTCTGGAATACAAAGTAATGTAGAAGCAGAAAAAATGCAATTGTATGATGTGGGTGTCAAAAGTACACCCAGAAATAGAACCTTGATAACTGAATAAAGCTATGTTAATTTCTCACAATGAAGTATAATAAAGATATCAAAT
>JASKJZ010000221.1 GCA_030154385.1 Clostridiales bacterium | reverse complement strand
ATTGTGGTATTGATAAAAGCAGAGTAGAAGACTCTTTTTAAGTCAAATTTATCGTACAGTGATTCCGCTACCTTAAGAATCTGGTAATCCGTTTCTAGTGTCGCACCAATAATCATCTGTGTACTTTGTCCTGCTGGTACAAATAATGCTTCCTTCTTTTTTACCGCTAGCTTCGTATTGTTATTTCGTACTATAATTTCATCTCGCCCTGACAAACGATATTGACTCTCCTTTTTACCAAGCTGTATTTGACGCATCGGTTTTAATATTGTAGCCCTACTCTTATTGGGCGCCAATGATTTTAAGCCCTCCGCAGTTGGTAACTCTAAGTTTACGCTCATTCGATCCGCCAGATAGCCCGTCCGCTCAATAATATCACTATCCGCTCCTGGGATTGCCTTGACATGAATATAACCATTAAAATGATATTCTTCACGAACCAACCGAAGGGTTTCATATAACTGCTCCATTGTATAATTGGGGTTTTTAACCACTCCTGAGCTTAGAAAAAGTCCTTCAATATAGTTCCTGCGATAAAACTCAATCGTAAGATCGGCTACCTCCTTTGGGGTAAAAGAAGTTCTTACCACATCATTCGATCGTCTGTTGATACAGTATTTACAGTCATAAATACATTCATTACTAAATAGTATTTTTAGAAGAGAAATGCAACGTCCATCCGCAGCAAAACAGTGACAAAGCCCTGCTTTCACAGCATTTCCAATACCAGTTCCATTTCCCTTCCGATCAACTCCACTGGACGTGCACGCAACATCATATTTTGCCGCATCTGATAAAATTGCAAGCTTTTGCGATATATTCTTTGAATTTGCCGAAAAAACAATAGGCTCCATAATCCCCTCCAAAATACGAATGTATGTTCTGTTTTTATTTTACCATACATATGTTCGTATTTTCAAGAACTTTTTCTTGCTTTTTTTTACAACTTCTTTCATAATAGTATCATGTATACGGAAGGAGAGGGTTACCATGGCACAACGCATGATCGATAAATTTATTTTACTGGGATGCTCCACGCTTCTTTTTTACTTTGCGATTCCACAAAAACCTATATTTGTTTTACTCGCCTTTCTACTCGTTTTTTTCCTTTCCGTCATAGAAATCACTTTGAATAATACTTATATCAATTTAGGTATTTATATGATATTTTTGGCTATATGTTGCTTTTTCCCCTTCTTTTCAATTTTTGTACCTGTCATTTTATATGAAGTAGAATTTTCAATGTTTAAATGGACCACTATTTTTTGTATTCTCCCGTTTCTCTTTTTTTGGGATCAGTTTTCTCCTATTTTCATTATGTTTACTGCCCTATTTCTCATACTCTCTTTATTTTTGTCCTACAAGACAATGACCATTGAGCTCCTTCAAAAAGACTATGAGGCCTTCCGAAAGACCGCAAGGGAGCTTGCTTTGGTGCAGGAAGAAAAAAATAAAAGCATTCTGGAAAATCAAGATTATGAAATTCAAAATGCTACCTTAAATGAACGAAACCGTATTTCAAAAGAAATCCACGATCATGTAGGTCATCTGTTATCCCGTTCACTTCTTCAAATTGGAGCGTTGCTTGTGGTGGCAAAGGACGAGTTTTTAATTGAGGGTCTTACCGACCTAAAGAACTCAATATCGGAAGGTATGGATACGATACGTTCGAGTATTCATAACATGCATGACGAATCCATTGATCTGAATCAGTCAATCCAGGGGTTAATTCATGGATTTAAACTTTGCCCGGTTCGGTATCAATATGAGCTTCGTTATTCCCCTCCACTTAAGCTACGATATTGCTTCTTAGCCATAACAAAAGAAGCGTTATCCAATATGATTAAGCACGGTAATGATATAACAGAAGCAATGATTGACGTAACCGAAACCGAAGCGTCTTACTGCCTTCATATTCAGGATAACGGTGCCGTACCTGAAAAAGTAACTCGTATGGTAAACCGCTGCCAATCGCGTATGGAATATCCAGAAGGATTGGGTCTGCAAAGTATATTTGATCGAGTAAAGAGCTTTCAAGGCAACTTAACCCTCCATACAAATAATGGATTTGAACTTATTATAACCATACCAAAGGAGACTTAACCTATGCGATTATTACTGATTGATGATGATAAGCTTGTCTGTTCCTCCCTTAAAACTATACTATCTTGCGATCCTGAAATTGAAGTCGTTGGCATGGGATTTAATGGAGCCGAAGCGTGCAAGCTTTATGACAAACTGCTTCCGGATGTCTTATTAATGGACATTCGTATGGATACCATGACTGGTCTTGATGCTGGTGAGCAAATTCTAGCCAAGCATAAAGAAGCAAAAATATTATATCTCACCACCTTTTTGGATGATGACTATATTATTAAAGCACTCAATATCGGTGCTAAAGGCTACATGCTAAAACAAGATTTTGATGGTATTGTGGCTGCTCTTAAGGCAGTTGAGCAAGGTCATAATATCTATGGTACCGAAATTGTAAATAAACTGCCAAACTTATTAAATCAAGCCGAATCCTCTTTATCCTATGAGGCCTTTGGCATTACAGAAAAAGAATATGATATTATCCTCCAGATTGCAGAAGGCCTTTCCAACAAAGAAATCGCAGATACCCTCTTTTTAAGTGAAGGTACCGTACGAAACTATATCAGCTTAATTTTAGAAAAGTTAGATCTAAGAGATCGAACACAAATCGCTATCTTTTATTACAAACACAAAAAAAGTGGATCTTTGTCTAATTTGTAATTGATAGATATTTACAAATCAAGTGTCGAGTGTTATAATACGCTCATGCAGATATAGTTCATTGGTAGAACGCTAGCTTCCCAAGCTAGAGAGGCGGGTTCGATTCCCGTTATCTGCTTAAAAAGAGCTACACGGTGCAAAATTATTGCATGTGTAGCTCTTTTTTTACTTAATTGATATTAGGCATAGGAACAGGGAGAACCTATTTTTGCTTTCAGAAATTCTGCTCCTAGAAATTAAGAATATATAAATTTTTCAGACGATCAAAAACATCATCCTTTATATATCATAGAACAGTTTGAACTATCTTATCCTATTATAAGTCTTGTAGGATTTTTATACATTCTGGTAAAACAAACCATGCACTGTACAATACCAAATCAGCATTGCATGTCCGTTTTTGTGAACTCGTACACTTAGCTCCCATTCAGGATATTGCTTTATTATTTGAATCTTGTCTCCAGTTACAAACGCTATAAAGGAAATATAATGCTCTTTTGTCATTGGATGTTTGCTCGATATATACCAATCTTTTTCTATTACTTGGACATTCAGCTTTTCGCCTTCCTTGGCTTTTATCATCATCTGAACATTGAGTTTTTTAGCACAACACGATACTTCCGCCTCACCTGTACAAAACGTAATATTGTGACATGTTGGGCATACATAATACTTTGTATTTTTTAGATTTCCATTCACAAAATCATTCGGAACAATATTTCCTTCCAATAAACTTTGCAAATCTGCCCCAAGTATGTCTGTCAGTTCTGAAACAATAGAAATATCTGGAAGGCCTAGCCCTCTTTCCCACTTCGAAACTGCCTTGTCACTTATATTCATTTTATCTGCCAGCTGCTTTTGCGTCATATTTTGCTCTTTACGTAGTTTGCGAATTAAGTTACCAACATTGTTGTATTGCAACATTTCTTACCTCCTCTATTTTATAAATAGTCCTCTCGGAATCTCAAGAGTAGTTGTAATATCAACATCTACACTAATAGAAAATCCCGTTGGCAGCATTTTTGTGAAATAATAAAAATACTGTTTTCGATCCCAATCATCAAAATTAACGAGTTGAAACTTAGTATTAAGGTTTTGCCTTTCTGATTCATTCGACTTATAATTTTCTTCTTTCTTGTAATATTAGGCTTTCCAATATCGAGAACCATTTGATTCACGACATAATAACTTATTGTCGATCATTTCACGCCTTAGAATAAAGAAATCACCAAAGGTATGCCATTCTTCGCATATAACATTCACTTCTTTCTCTGAATAATCTCGATTTTCTTCAAATTTATCTGCTAAGTACTGTAAGGTTGCTACTCTAATTTTTTTCTTCTTTGATAAATTAGTAATTCTCCCTCTCTCGTCAAGAAATTTAGTAATATCAATTATATTTTTCAAATCATTCGCTTCCGTCATTTTAGCTTTCATCGCTCTTTCCACATTTCAAATAAAATACTAACATCTTCTGTAAATTCCCGATCTGATTGTGTTTCTTTTTTTGTTATCTCTTCCATTATTTCAAAAACAAAAGAAGACGCTCCATAGCGATTCCAATCCTCCCTCATACATATTTCCGGGCAGGAATTTGTGCTTACAGAAAAATCAAAACGATTTTTGGCCCCACTAAGATTAATAGCTGAACGGATCCATTTCTTTGTACTTTCTGTACATTTTATACAATATATTCCTCCAACGCATATTCTATTTTTATATTGCTCTTTCAACGCTTTTTTGGAAAATTCATTCATTGGCTTCTACTCCTTTTATTTATCGAATAATGTTTCCTACTTCATTTCTTTACATACTATTTTCTCAACCTTAATTGCCTTCATATAAGTAGTATAGTTCTTTTGCAATAAATTTTTCAATAAACGCTCCGTAGAGTTTTTCTTATATGCTTAATTCTTACCCTTAGTAACATTCAATGTTATTAACAAACCATAAGAAAGCTTGATTCCAGCTAACAAATATGTCGAGGAAATAAAGCGTTTACAAGCAGAACGCAGAGCCTTACAGCGTAAAATAGAACAAGATGAAAAAAGAATCCAATTTATAAGAGACAATTGTGACATGTTTGCAAGAGCTGAACACTACTATCTATATGGTAATGATTTGTAAGGGATAATGCAACTACGGCTGATTATTAATAAACTAAAGAAAAGGGAGAAATAATTATGGAATATGTCGTATTTCAAGTCACACTAAAAGAAAAATTTATCGGAACAGGCTCTAAAAACCTTACAGAATTGGAAGGTGTTATAAACAATCAAGCAGCAAAAGGTTATAG
>JASKJZ010000220.1 GCA_030154385.1 Clostridiales bacterium | reverse complement strand
CTCTTCCGATCTATTTACATCTTTCCAGACGTAGCTTTCACACCGCTGCTAAAACAATTCGATCCAGACTTTTATCTTATCTCTCCGATGAAGCAACCCTAAATAGAAGCTATGAATTTGATATTCCCTTTAACCGACAACAGTTGGCAGATTACTTAAATCTTGACCGCAGCGCTCTGTCCAATGAATTAAGCAAGATGACACAAGATGGATTTCTGACCACGCATCAAAAGCATTTCGTTTTATCCAAAGATAAACTTCCAGATATTGAATAATATTTTCCTAGACCCTTCTGGAGTTCTGGAAACCCATAAGAGTACGCCCTATGCTTGATGCACTAAAAAAGTCAGAGACAATTTGCCTCTGACTTATGATTTACTTATTCCAGATGCGCACAACTATGCGGTTCTATACCTGAAACGAATCATTTTCTACGTGAAATAACATCGGCACTACCGTGTTAGGAAAAAAATCTCCTCGTATGGAATTGCTAGTTTTGGTTCCTGTTGATCTAATGTTTCATATTCTTCCTTACGCAGTTCCCACCGAATCATCTCGGATGCTCCTTTTATACGCACCATCAACACCATACTAAATACAGCCTCGGTTTGCTCCATTATTTCGTATTCCAGCACGATTGCCTGCGTACCAGAAGGCAGGAAATGTGCTGGATATATGCGTTTGGCGCGAAATCCGATATAGGAAATTTGACGCACCGTATGATTGGTGGGTACCCAAATTCCATACTCCTTTGCCGCAAAATACTCCCCGTCTTCTACGACAGGGCAAATATTTTTGCAACCGGTCAACAATGCATCCACATAGGTTGTGGGGTTCCGATACAATTTTTCTTTTTCGATAATTGCTTCACTTTTCCCATGATCAATGACCACCACGCGATCACTGATGCGATATACTTCATCACGGTCATGCGATACGAAGAGTACGGTTTTACCAAATTGCCTGATTACCGATGTGATCTCCCGCTCCATCTGCCAACGCAAGTAACTGTCAAGCGCTGAAAAAGGTTCATCCAGTAAGATAATCTGCGGATTAGAAGCTATCATCCTGGCCAGTGCACAACGCTGCTTTTGTCCGCCAGAAAGCTGACTTTCATAGTGCTTTTCTAAGCCGGTCAAGCAAAACTGTTCCATTAATTCGCCCGCTCTGCCCTTTTGTTCCTTCGGTAAGACTGCTCTTATATTTTCTTCCACCGTCATGTTTGGAAACAGAGCATAGTCTTGAAATAGAAATCCCGTCTTTCGTCTTTTTGGAGGCAGGTTGATTTTTTTTTGAGAATCAAAGACGGTCTCGCCATTGATAACGATTATCCCGCTATCTGGCTTTGCGATTCCTGCAATTAAGCGAAGGGTCATCGTCTTTCCGCAACCCGAGGCTCCCATTAAGGCCACTGTCTCCTCGTTCGCTTCCATTTCAATATCAAGCATAAATGCTCCACATTTCTTTTTGATTTTACAGTATAAGGACAAGCGATTACTCCTTTCAAAATGAGATGCGCTTTTCCACTCCATTTACCACAAGCATCACAAGAAATGAAATCGCTATATTCATAACGACCCATTTCATAGCCATTTGATCTTGATTCGTCTGCCAGTAATACGCGACCGTAGTGGAAATGGTTGCCGTGCGATTTGCAATATATCCCGCCACCATACTTGTTGCACCATATTCTCCAAGTCCTCTGGCAAATGCTAGCACAAGTCCTGCCGCCATTCCTGCCTTGCAATTTGGAAGCAGAATTTTCCAAAAGATATAAGTATTGCTTAAACACAAGGTCTGTGCACTCGCAATAATATGTGGATTAAATGCCTCGAAGGAGCTTCTTGCCGTTCGATACATCAGCGGAAACGTAACTGCAACTACCGCCGCTATGGCAGCATACCACTTCATCGTGATTGTAGTAGCAAAATACTTTGAGACTAGCATACCAAGAGAGCTTTTCGGCGATAATAGCTTAAGCAAAAGGAATCCAACAACGGTAGGCGGAAGCACCATTGGGATTGTAAATAGGGTATCGAGTACCCCTTTTACAACACCGGGTAATTTTACAACATAATATGCTAGAAAAATCCCAAGAAAAAAGGTGATAATGGATGCAAGGAACGAAATACGCAGGGAATTCCATAAGGGAAATAGATTCATCTTGTCTTCCTCCATTGATTAGTTGTTATCGCTCTCAGGCCTCTGGAACAATCAGAACAACTTCGTTATTTAATAGCTCCCAAATTGTGTCCGACTCGATGTATCCTTCTTCCTTAAGTGCCCTCATTTGTTTATCTGCTGCCGAGAAAAAGATATCGGCATCGGCTCCTTCTTCAATCTGTGTTTGTAGGGTTCCGCTGGAATCAAAATTCAATATAACCTCAATTTGCGGATATTTTTCCTGAAAAAGTGACTGAATCTTCGTTAGCGACTCGGTCAAGCTTGCTGCTGCAAAAACATGTAAGGTAGCCCTTTCTTTCCCCTCAATATTCATTGTCTCCTGCTCCATTGCCATTTGAAATCCTACGGCTTCAAATACAGCAACAGCCTCCTTTGTCAGTAAGAAATTTAAGAAGGTTTTTGCAGCCTCCTTGCTTTTTGACCCGCTCAACATCGCAACTGGATACTGAACTGGCGTTTGCAAGGTGCCCTCTGGTGCCGATGCTACCACTTGCACCCCAGTCGCAGTCGCTGCATCCGTTGCATAAACAACGCCGCAATCCACACTCTTTTCCTCTACTTGCGAAAGCACCTCCTTCACATTTGATCCGTACGAGATCTTATCCTTGATGGCTTCCCAAATCCCCATATTCTCGAAAATCTCTTGTGAATATTGTCCGACAGGAACATCTGAATTTCCAAGTGCAATCAACGATACCTGATCCGTATTCACATCCTCAAATCCAGTAATCGCCTCTTTTGTACTTTTGCTTTGCGGCATAGTTTGACAAGCAGACAACAAAAGGATTACAACTAAGAGTATACTAATCCATCTGGTATTTCTTTTTTTATCCAGCTTCATACGCTTCCCTCCTTTTTGGTATTGCAAAGTGAACAGCTAGCGCAATCAATTGGGGAACACCCGAATGCTTCCTCTGCAATATGCGTGATGATAAAATTGTCGTTTGGAATTGAAAACTCCATGCTTTCTATGCCGTTTACCTGCACCGTCTCCCTTTCATAATCAAACGTAAGCTGCATCGCACTTTGAATGGTTTGATCATCATATAGCGGATGCGATTTTACTTTCGCTTCCAGCATAAAAAATCTCGCATCCTGACTTTGCACCATAATCTTACTTTGTATGGTCTTCACCGACACGATCCTTCCCTTCTGATCAAAGGATAAGGAGTTACTGTCTGCATTAATTCCATTTGCATCTGAATCGGCTGCTATTATTTCTCCAATTGGTGTCATGACTTTGGTGCCAGACTTCGGCTCAATCGATTGAATTTTTCCTGATTGATATAACGAGAAACCAATTTCCGTTTCCACAGCTCCTGCTGGTGTCACCACCGATATCCTCTCCTTCGGATATAGCGTAATACTCTTGATCTCTCCTGTTTGATAAAAGCAGATTCCATTTAGTCTGGCCGAAAACTGTGCAAAATCAAATGCGAATGATAATGGAATTGCATATTCTCTCTCTTCCTCCTCCGTCCAAAAGCCACTAATCTGTCCATTGCAAACAAGCACTCGGTGCAGCTCTCCCATTGGATAAAACGTTACATACTCAGCGGGTAAGCTACCGATTGGCGTTTCCACCTCAGACTGTTCCTCCAGGGCAACTGCTTTTATCATTCCATTTTTATGAAATTCAATCGATGGCTTTTTCTTTCTTCTTGCCGTCTCTTGATAAGCTGGAACAAGCTCTCCTGCATGGGTTAGTACTATATTTTTCCCAGCCAGAGTTACACTTTCAAGCTCTCCAGAACGATACGTATGGAAATGGGATACATCTCCTAATATACCAAATTCCATTTGAATATGAGAAGAATCTAACAATAAATAATTCATACACTCGCCTTCCTTTCACACTGAATCTTTCGGATCAAAGCTATCACTTCTTCGCCTTTATCTTGTACCTGAACCTCAAAACGACCATCTCGTTCGATCCACGGAGGCACATGGGCACATCTTATCCTTACCTCCATAAATGGAGTCTCGCTTAGAAAGACAAGCAACGCGTCTTTTGAAGACCGTTCTGGATTCTCTTCCTGTGCCCTTATGAAATCAAAGAAGTAAATACCTGGCACCTTAGTTTCCACTTAATGACTTTTCTTTGAAAGCAGGTGAGTAGTTTGGGGTCTGATGATTTATTTAAAAAACATCGAAAGGAACGAGAAAAAAGAAAGCATGATTATAGACCTGCTAATACAAACTCTTTCTTGATTGTAACTGAAGGAAAAAGAACAGAACCACTTTATTTTAAAGGAATTCAAAAGAAAATCAAAGAAAAAATGGACGGACGGATTGATGTAATTGAAAATCCTGTCATTGCTATATTGGGAGAGGGATGCAGTACAGGAAAACAGATTGAAGTCACTGAACAAATAGTTAAAGATTCAAATATAATATAACAAAAAGTTTTGGTGGTATTTTATAAAGATGATTTTGATGATTTTGATGAGGCCATACGATTAGGAAAAGAAAAAGGCTATGAGGTTGCATGGAGTAATCAATCTTTTGAGTATTGGCTTTACTTGCATTTCCATTACAACGATTCTGCACTTCATAGATATGATTGGAGTGAAAAATTGAGCGAAATATTTGAAAAGTATAGTCTAGGTGATGGAACCTATCGTAAAAATTATGAGGATATTTACGATTTGGTCAATATATATGATGGTGTTAATACCGCCATAAGAAATGTAAAGAGACGCATGGAAAGCTTCAACGAAAAAAATGATATACCTTCGCAATTTGATCCAGGAACAATGGTATATAAGTTGGTTGAAAAGTTAAAACAATATCTAGACGAATAAAATCGTAGATTTACTTAAATCTACAAGAGATAAGTGAAGCTACCAACGAGTCCCTTATGAATATTTG
>JASKJZ010000219.1 GCA_030154385.1 Clostridiales bacterium | reverse complement strand
GTGCGATCAGCTCCATATCCTCTGGTAAAATCTTTGGCAGATACGCAGCAAATCTTTTCAATCCCTCCTCTGGATAATGCCCTAAAAATACCGGATCACTAAACCAAGCAACATTCCATGTCCAATTATCTGGTTCCACCTCCATCGAAAACAAGGCGCTTCTAGCCGCTTCGATGTCCTCCTTACTCTCACTTGCAGGATAGGTCATGCCAGCCGTCGGTGCATAGCCCACCTCAATGGGAGCTTTTGCATATTTACGAAGAGCAATCACCGCGCTTCCATGCGCCATCAGGGCATGATGCGCCATCAAAAAGGTATCCTTTAAGGGAAGCTTTAGACCCGGCGCATGGGCACCATTTAAAAATCCAAGACCAATAAAGCACTGTGGTTCATTTAAGGTAAAGAACTTTTTCACACGGTCGGAAAAATGCTCCGAAACGACCTTTGCATATTCCGCAAACCAATCCACGATATCGCGATTTAGCCAACCACCCTTTTGATAAAGCGCATACGGAAGATCCCAGTGATAAAGGGTGATAAATGGCTCAATGTCGTGGGCAAGTAATTCATCAATCAAAGCATTATAAAAATCAATGCCCCTTTGATTCACTGCCCCAATGCCCTCTGGAAGGATTCTTGGCCAGGAAATTGAAAACCGATATGCCTTGATTCCCATCTGCTTCATCAACGCTACATCTTCGCGAAAGCGATGATAATGATCGCAGGATACCTCTCCTGTATGATTTTCGTAGACCTTTCCCTCTTGTGCAGCATATACATCCCAGATACTTAGCCCTCTGCCGTCCTCAAATGCCGCCCCCTCAATTTGATAAGCACTGCTTGCAGCGCCCCAGATAAAATCTTTTCGAAACATTGCGATACTCCTTTGTCTTTCTTTATTCTTCTTTATTTGCTCTTTTTTGAAGAAACAATCACCGATACCAGATAGAACGGAGTCACGTCTTCCTCGGTTCCCTCTACGATTTCAATCGTGACCTGATGCTCCTTGTCCTCGCCGTGAAAATAGATTGTTTCCAGATACAGGCAGTCCCCCCAGGTTTCTGTAAAATTGGCATCTAATATAACCGCCCGTTCTACATCTCCATCAATAACCGCTCTGGCAACAGGAGCTGGCTGTTTTACCGACTTTCGATATTGTACCGCAATTCCCGTTCCCTTTACGCTAAAGGTAATGGACGCCCCAATCGCACTCGCAAACCATCCATTTTTAAAGACATCCTGTATGCTTTTTGAAACACTTTCATCGGTCATAAAGCCATCCAGCTTTGGTAAGCAATGATCGCTTTGATAACGAATCGAATGCTCGTATTGATTACTCGTAAGGGGACTTCGAACCAAAGTATCTTGCACGCGCTTAAAAAATCCAGTTATTATCCCTGCGACTAACGCATGTCCCGTGTCATTTGGATGCAGATTATCGGGCGTGAGGTCTTCCCTTTTTAACTTCTTTTCTATTATAAGAGGGTAAATTGCATCTTTGATACTAATACAAGGAATCTGATACGCCCCTCCAATTTTATTATGAATTTCTTGTGCATTGCTGCCATCCTGATAGTGAACATTGTTGACAATGACAACCGCAGGACTCTTATCCGATGATACGATCCTTCGAATCAATCCCTCAAAGGTTTCCAAAAAAAACGAATCATTGGTATCATTTACACTAAATTCAACGATCACAAGATCCGGCTTTTGACACAAAACATGATCTTCGACGCGTGCAACCCCAAACTGCGATGTCGTTCCTCCGATTCCAGCATTGAGATAGGAAACCGTTGCCTCAGAAAACGTCTCCTTCCACCATTCATATACCAAATAGGCATAGCAAGTCTGCGGTGATGAGGATAGCGAGCCTTGTGTGATGGAGCCTCCGATAAAGGCGATTTTTATCGCTTCTCCTTTCCTAGCGCGCTTCATCACTTGCTCGATTTTCGTCCAATCGCCACGATTTGCAATCGCCCTCTTGATCCATTCCTGCTCGATTACTACTGTTTGCATACTGACCTCCTAATGCATCTCATCCATCCATACCGTATCCCCAAGGGATTCGATAAAATTTTGAAGCTCCTCTGCCATCTTCTCTGCCTCACCGATTCGAATATGCCCAGGGGTTCCCGTTCCATTTTGAGTATATAGAAAATGGACTACCTTTTCATCCTTTAGGCACCCGCACACTTCTTCAATTGCCTGATCCCAGGATGTATCATGCTCTAAAATCGTTGTCGCCAGAATAATCCATGCCTGTGGGTAATGGGTACGAAGCGTTTTTACAAAATCCGCATATTTGCTTCTCCACTCCTTCGCCTTCGCCCCCTCATAATCCTCCTTCATAAAGTCAACGGGATGATTGTCATTTTGACCGATTGCAATTATGACGACGTGCGGCCGATATCTGGTAAAATCCCAATTTGTCACACTTCCAAGCTCTGGATGATATGTAATCTTATCATAACAGCTCAAAAGACCAAGATAGGAAGGACCATGAAACCACCCCGTTCCATCCATCAGTGCAATCCCGCCTTGCGAAATGTTATGAAGAGTGGCATGGAGCTTTCTTGCCAAAATCCAGGAGTATGAATACCAGCTATTGGAATATTCCCCGTTATGCTCTGGGTCAGGCTTTCCTTCATAAGCTACGGCTTCGGATACTTCTCCTGCTGAAACAGAATCGCCATAGACCTCGATTCTCCGACTTGGCTTTTCCTCTGGTGCTATAACGATGGCATGGGCATCCAACAAAAAACCATACAATGTCACGACATGGCAAGAATCCATTCGCTTAAAGAGTATAAGGGTATGGGTGGTATCCTCCATTTCGCTCGCCAGGCAATAGGTTTGCTTTTGATTTTTCAAAAGTTTTATCGCGTACATAACCCCATCTAAAAGATAACCCATATAATTGTCCCAGTAAGCCGATCGATTTTCTAGTACCACAGAAATACAAGTGCCCGTAAAAGAAAATTCAACCATAGTCGAGGGGTACACAAAGATTGGTTCCTTTTTGTTTGTATCCTCGATTCTTCCACTATAGGTAAGACCCTCATGGTCTGGAAAAATCCATTTTTCTTTTCTATCCATCATACGCTCACATATTCTCTTTCAAATATTCCAAATTCTTTTGAATCAATACACTGCGCTGCTTTACACAATCCACCGAGCGGAGGGGATCGGCTGGGGTTTCAAATACATAATTCATCAATTGTTCAATCGTCGTCGTTGCTACATGCATGCGTGTATCCGAGGATGCGTAGTACAGATAAACGTCTCCATTTTCTCTGGCAATCACTCCATTGGAAAATACGACATTGGAAACATCTCCCACTCGCTCTTTTCCAAGCGGTGCTAGTAAAAAGCCAGAGGGCTCTGCAATGACCTTAGCAGGATCGGTAAGCGAGGTCGCAAACGCATATAAAACATAGCGAAGTCCCGCGGCGGTATTTCGAACACCATGGGCGATGTGAATCCACCCCTTTTGCGTTTTGATTGGAGGCGCTCCTGCTCCGTTCTTTGCTTCTGTTATCGTATGATATTTTCGCGTACTCGTCAAGATTTCTTCATCAATTACTGCATGTGTAATATCGTCACATAATCCAAAGCCAATTCCTCCACCAGAGCCCGTCTCAATAAAGTCGTCCATTGGCCTTGTATAAAACGCGTATTTTCCCTTTACAAACTCTGGATGCAGTGCTACATTTCGCTGCTGTGGGGAGCGAAGCGTCTTTATATTATCAAGACGCTCCCAGGTCTTTAAATCCTTGGTACGAACAAGTCCTGCCGCTGCAACGGCTGCCGATAGCTCCGAAGTTGACAAATCCTTGCTTTCCGAGCAAAACACACCATATATATAACCATCCTCATGCTTGGTCAGACGCATATCGTAGACATTGGTTTCCTCCTTACAGGTATCCTCTAGTAAAATCGGATAATCCCAAAACCGAAACTGATCAATTCCCGTTCTGCTTTCTGCTACACCAAAAAAGGACTTTCTGTCATTTCCTTCAATTCTCGCAACCAGATAAAAGGTACCATCTAGCTCAATTGCACCTGCATTCATCACCGCATTTACCCCAAGCCGTTCCATAAAATAAGGGTTTGTCTGTGGGTTCAAGTCATACTTCCAGGTAAGCGGTATGTGATCCCTTGTCAAAACAGGATGTTGATAGCGATCAAATATACCATTATAGAAATCGCTTTTTTCGTTTATTTTTAGTAGGAGCTGTTCGTATTTTTTTTGCTCCTCATAATACTTTGGATGCAGCATTATTTGACCTCCTTATGATTTCAAAACACATTCTTCCGTTGTGGTAAGGACATTTCCACGGCTCAACCATTGGTTTTTCCCGGTTTGGTATGCCGTTTTCATCAACCTTCCAGTACCACTCGGAGCCCTCTCGCCCATCAATTATATATTCTTTGATAAAACCCCAGATTTCCCTTGCCGCTTCTTGATATTTTATTTCACCCGTCTTTTCATAAGCATTATAAAAGCCTACCACTGCCTCTGCCTGCACCCACCAGACTCTGCTTGTATCTACTACCCCATTCTCACACTCATTGGATAGCGAATGCTTTTGATAGGCACGCTGATAAACCTCCTTAGCCAATGCCCTCGTAATCGGCTCCATCTTATTTCGATACGATTCCTCTCCAAGCACTTCAACGCCCCAGTCAATGAGCCAGGCGGTTTCAATATCGTGTCCGTAGGAATGAAGATCGAGAAGAGAGTGCAGATTACGGTCAAAAAACACCTCTTGTCGGCGAAGCAGCGGATTGTATATCTGCGTGGCAAAGGAATCCAATATCCTACAAAGACTACTTCTAACAGCCAAATCCCCAGTAATCCGATAGAGCTGTGTATATGCTTCGAATACATGCAGCAAGGTATTCATTGTTTTTTCTGCAATTACGCCGTTTTCCGAAAGCTTATCATTTTCCACGGGTGTAAAGCCTTCATCAAAGGCTTCCAGATAGCCAATCGAATCCCTGCACCTTGTTTCAATTAATTGAAAGAGCCCTCTTGCCTCTTTAAGTGCCCGCTCTTCCT
>JASKJZ010000218.1 GCA_030154385.1 Clostridiales bacterium | reverse complement strand
TAGAAATTAGAAAGAGTCTATATTAGCAAATAAAGAAAAGAGGGTTAAAAGTGAGTGTACGAGAGGCACAAAAAGAGCAAAGAAAAAAGGAAATCTTATATGCAGGGCTTGATCTGTTTGTGAGAAAAGGATATGCAGCGACCAAAATCTCTGATATTGCAAAAAAGGCATCCATGAGCGTCGGACTCTTATTCCATTATTTTGATTCAAAGGAGACTTTATATATGGAACTTGTTACGATGGGGTGGATGGGAACGACCTATCCCTTTTCTCCTAAATATGATTCTGCCATTTTATACTTTGAAACGTTCACAAGAGAATTGTTTTCCACGATGCAAAAAGAACCGTATGTTGCAATGATGTTTGTTTTGATGGCACAGGCTCAACGAAGTGAGGGTACCCCAGAAGCAGTTCGAAACATTGCAAATAAGGTGGATACGATTCATCGTTTTGTTCCGATTATTGAACGAGGACAGGCAGAGGGAAGTATCCGATTGGGAGATCCTTTGAGCCTATCAACTGCATTTTTTTGCAGCATACAAGGAATCGCTGAAAACTATGCGATGCATCCAGAAACTGCGCTTCCCTCGCCGGAATGGATCGTGGATTTGGTAAGGAACCATAAAAAAGAAGGAGAAAAAGGATGAAAAAGATTATTATTGTTGGAGGCGGAATTGCTGGGATTTGTGCTGGGATTTATGGAAGAAAAGCTGGATATGAGGTCACAATCTATGAAAAAAATTCGATGGCTGGCGGAGAATGTATGGGATGGAACCGTAAGGGTCACCATATTGACAATTGCATTCATTGGCTGACCGGAACAAAGAAGGGCAGCTCGCTTCGGAATCTTTGGGAAGAAGTGGGTGCCCTAAGCAGTAACAGCGCCTTTGTTGAAAACAAGAGCTTTTATACTACAAGGAAAGCTGATAAACAGATAACCTTATGGAAGGATTTGGAGCGTACGAAAAAAGAAATGTTGCTACTTGCTCCAGAAGACCATGAAGAAATCGAAGCGTTCTTTTTACACGTGGAATACGCGATGTCCTGTGAAATGCCAGTCGAAAAGCCAATGGAACAGCTAAACCCTTTGGATTATCTAAAACTTGGACTAAAGATGAAAAATATGCCAAAGGTAATCAAGGAATATGGGACGATCAGTTTAGAAGATTTATCCAATCGTTTTCAAAATCCAGTATTAAAAGCTGCCTTTACTGATTACATGCCAAAAGAATATATAGCATCCTCCTTCATAATATCCTATGCAACCATTGCATCAGGGAATGGCGAGCTGCCAAAAGGCGGTTCCTTATCGATGGCGAATCGAATGATAAAAACGTTTGAAGACCTTGGTGGAACGATTTGTCTGAAAGCTCCGGTCAGCGAAATTTGTGTAAAAAATGGACGGGTGAGTGGCGTCCGATTAGAAGGGGGAGAGAAGATTGCTGCTGACTATGTCATCGCTGCGATGGATAGTTATACCTTATTCCGCGGATTGCTGCCAGAAGAATATCGCCAAAAGGAATTTGAAGTCTGCTACCATAACGAAAAAAATTATCCTTTGGTTAGTGGTTTTCAGGTAGCCTTTTCTGTCGATGCCGCATATTCACTCAAAGAAGAGACGCTTATATTTGACTGTGCGCCTTTCTCCATTGCTGAGAAAGAGGTTGATCGCATTTCGGTGCGTTCTTATGCTTACGAGCCCTCATTCGCACCAGCGGGAAAATTTGTATTACAGACAAACGTGTCACAGTATGACGACGATTTTCACTATTGGGAATCCTTAACAAAGGAGGAATACACCAAGGAAAAGGAGCGTATCAGCCTGGCACTAAAAAAGCGCATTGAAGCACAGTTTTTGATTCCTTTTGATCAGATATCGGTATTAGACTGTTGGACGCCTCTCACCTACTTGCGATACTGTAATGCTTATCACGGCTCTTACATGAGTTTTATCACAAAAAAAGAAGTTCCCTCGTTTTGTCACAAGGGAACCTTTGATACGTTACCAAATTTATTTCTTGCTGGTCAATGGCTTGAAGCGCCTGGTGGCCTTCCCGTTGCCGCTGCCACAGGAAAATTTGCAATTCAACGACTGCAAAAAGCTGAAAAGAAAAGGACCTAAGCCATTTAATTTCCTAGCTCAATGCTGATTTCATTGAATTTATCCAAAATAGAAGAGAGCGGCAGGTTTGTCTTATCCTGATTGGAGACATCCATAATTGCCTGTCCCTGATGCATCATAAGCAGACGATTTCCATATGCGAGCGCAAATTTTAAATTGTGGGTTACCATAATGGTCGTGAGTTTTTTCTCACTTACGATGGTATTGGTAAGCTCCATAATGATTTCACTCGTTTTTGGGTCAAGCGCTGCGGTATGCTCATCCAGAATCAATATTTTATGTGGGGTCAAGGTGGCTGTAATCATGGCAAGTGCCTGCCTTTGCCCTCCAGATAAATTACCGACCTTATCCTGCATACGGTTTTCAAGTCCGAGTCTAAGCTTTTCAAGCTGCGTTCGATAAAAATCCATGCGGTCTTTGTTTACCGAACGTCCAAATAAATAAGGCTTTCCCTTGTTATCCGCTAATGCCATGTTTTCCAAAATAGTAAAGGAAGGACAAGAGCCTTTGGCAGGATCTTGATAGACCCTTGCAATTACTTCGGCTCGCTTAAAATCCTTCATTTTTGAAATGTCAGCGTCTTCTAAGGTAATACTGCCTTGGTCGATGGGAATGGAGCCGCAGATGACATTCAGTAGGGTACTTTTTCCTGAACCATTACTTCCAATCACGCTGATAAATTGATTTTCCTTGACGAAAAGATTAAAATCTGAAAATATCGTGGTCTCGTTGATGCTGCCTGGATAGAAGGTTTTATGAATGTGTGAAAGATTAAGCATGCTTTCGTCCTCCCTTCTTTAACATATCCTTTGAGACTAGGGCAATTAAAAAAATCGTAGCCATTAATAGCTTTAGGTTGTTTGGATTGAAGTTTAAGTTAAGCGCAATGGCAAGACAGGCCTTATAAATAACGGAGCCAAAGATTACCATAGTCGTTCCCTTTATGAGTGGTACATGTGAAAAAATGGACATGCCAATAATGACAGAAGCGAGCCCCATAACAAGCATACCCGTACCAGAATTTACATCAAAGCTTCTTTGCTGCTGACATAAGATTGAGCCAGCCGTTGCTGCAAGACCATTACAGAGCATAAGTCCTAAGATTTTCACTTTTCCTTTGTCCTTTGCAAGCATCGTAACTACGGTTTCGTTATCTCCAACCGCACGCAATAAAAGTCCTGACTTGGTCTTAAAATAAAGATCCAATAAAAGCTTTAAGAAAAACATACAAAGAAAAATGATATAAAGTGGACTTAGATTTTTTAATAAACCACTGTTAAAAATCGTAGCCTTATTGGTAATGGGAAGAACAGCTTTTCCGCCTGCTAGCATCAGGTTGATGGAGTAAAGCCCTGTCATAGTAATGATGCCTGCAAGCAAATCCTTAATCCCAAAGACCACATGGAAGATGCCAGTTAATAGCCCTGCAAAGCATCCTATTAAAAAAGCAACAACAATTGCAAGCCAAGGATTGACTCCATGGAAGATGAGCATAGCAGTCGTAGCAGCTCCAAGCGGGAAGGTTCCATCTACCGAAAGATCAGGAAAATCTACTACGCTATAGGTGATATAAATTCCAAGGGCAAGGATTCCATATATGAATCCTTGCTCTAAAATACCTCTTGTAATATTAAGTAAAATGTCCATTGTTTATTCCTCTGCACTCACATAAGTGACACTATCTTTGTATTCTTGTGGCATGGTAAGAGAGAACTGATCCATGACGGCTTGGTTGGCAACTGGTGTACAAGCAGAAATTACTTCCACTGGCATCGTCTTAATATCTTCACCATTTAAAACCTTTGCTGCCATCTTTCCAGTCGTGATACCAAGTTGATAATAGTCAATGTTTTGTGCGGCAACACATCCCTTTTTCACCTGTTCAATTTCCGATCCAAAAACAGGAATTCCTGCATCATTCGCCTTAGCAAGTACGGTATCTAGGTTGTTGACAACATTGTTATCGGTAAAGTTATTAATGGCATCGCATTTGGTAACTAAAGTATCCATTGCAAGCGGAATATCCGATGCGGTATTGACACCAATTGCTTCAATTGTAAAGCCGTAGGTTGGTGCAAGCTCCTTAAATTTTTCTAAATGTGTCTGTGAATTAACTTCGCTCGTGGTATAAAGAATGCCAATGGTTTTTGCGTCAGGCATCATGGCGCGAATCATTTGCATCTGTTGTTCGAGCGGAAGCGCGTCACTGGTTCCCGTTGCATTGGTATCTGGTTTATCGAGTGAAGCTACAAGCTCGGCTGCCACAGGATCGGATACCGCGGTAAATATGACGGGGATATCCGTACCTTGTGTTGCGTTGTAAGCTGCCATAGCGGTTGGCGTTGCTACGGCGCAAATCAAATCATATTTTTGCGATACAAAGGTATCGGCTATCATCGTAGCATTTGCCGTATCACCCTCTGCGTTTTTATAATCGATGGTAATATTATCACCATCGACAAAGCCTTCCTCTTTTAATCCTTCGATAAAGCCGTCTCTACAATTGTCAAGAGAAGCATGTGGTGCAATTTGTGCAATTCCGATTTTCAAAGGTGCCTGCTTTGTGGCATCCTTTGTCGTAGATGCATTGTCAGAAGTAGTAGCTCCACACCCAGAGAGCAATGTGAGAGAAAGAAAAAGGGCTGCTGTGATCATAGTACGTTTTTTCATAATTTGAATCCTCCTAAAATAGTTATTTGATGATCAAAAACAAAGAAAACGCCAGTGGGGTAGTAATTTTTGGTATAAAAAAAACTCCCATCCCTGCGAAATGCAAAAGGGACAAGAGATTATCATCCTGCGGTGCCACCCTGATTTGATATATATATAATATATCCACTCATTCTTATGCTAACACATAAGCTCATTGATAATGGGTTGAGATCCCATCAGAAACTACTCAGTAAAATACTTTTCGGTCTGCCCTCAAAAGTCCATTCAGCTATCTGCACTATACCG
>JASKJZ010000217.1 GCA_030154385.1 Clostridiales bacterium | reverse complement strand
ATAATAAGAATAGCAAGTCATTATTCTCCAAGAAATTTTTATCCATGTATTTTCATTGAACAAAATTTGTGGTAAGATAGCTAGAAAAAGAATGATATCCCACACATTAGGAGGAACGCATGGAACAAGCAATTATTATTGGTGTAGCAGGAGGATCTGCCTCAGGAAAAACAACGGTTGTAAACCGTCTTAAGGAAGAGTTTCTTGGCAATGTCGTCCTGTTATGCCATGACATGTATTATAAAGCACATGATGATATGCCCTTTGAGGAGCGAGCACAGTTAAACTACGACCACCCGAATGCTTTTGACACCGATCTTTTTATTCATGACATTCTTTCATTAAAAAATGGAACCTCGATTGAGCGCCCTGTCTACGATTTTTCCAATCACAATCGTTCCAAGGATACGGTCACCGTTCATCCTGCAAAGGTGATTATTATTGATGGATTCTTAATCTTTGAAAATCCAACCCTGCGCAGCATGATGGACATCAAAATATTTGTAGATACAGACGCTGATGAGCGTATCATCCGTCGAATTTTACGAGATGTGGAAGAGCGCGGCCGAAGTCTGGAATCCGTCATCAATCAATATATCACGACTGTAAAACCTATGCACGAAGAGTTTGTAGAGCCTACAAAAAAATATGCCGATATCATCGTACCACGCGGCGGAAAAAATGAAGTTGCAATCGAAATGCTTGTCGAGCGAATCAAAGCGTTCCTATAAGAAAAGGTCAAGTGATTATGTCTTTCTTTGAAAAATACATAATCACTTGACCTTTTCTTATCATGAAATCGTAATCGCTTTCGATAAATAAAACGAATAAATAATTCGTTCCTTTACCCTTTTTCCTGTAATCTGCGAAAGCGCTTCCTGATAGTAATCCATCTGTGTTCGATACCGTGCTACAAGTTCAGAAGAAGACCTGACCCGATCTGTTTTATAGTCGACTAGTACTAACTCTCCCTCTTCTTCAAAATAAGCATCTACTATACCCTGAACTATAATCAACTCTTCGCTGATAATCTCTGGATAGATACGATTCGCTGGTATCCCCAGTACAAACGGTTGTTCTCGAAATAACTCACCTCTATTTTGTGCACATCCCATACGACCACAAAGCTTGGAAGAAACAAATGCCTGAAGCTTTGTTTGATCCAACACTCCAAACTCATCTGACTTCAAATAATTTTTAGATAATAGACGTTTTAGCTCAGCTAACAAGCTTTCCTTATCCGATATTTCTCCCAATCGAAGATGTTGCATCGCCTTATGATAGACGGTTCCAAGTGCAGCTCCCGCCATCGTTTCCTCTTTTCTTTTAAACGCTGGCAAATAAGCCTCTTTTTGCTCCTTGGAAAATAGCTCTTCTACCGCCTCTTGCTCCTCTTCATAGGCTCGCTTCTTTAGCTCACTTACGGATATCTTGGAAGGAAGTAAAAACTCATCTTGATAACTATATTTATGATTTAATTGATTATATATTTGCTGTCGATCCGATTTCTCAAAAGGAGACGCTTCCTCCCACTTAAGTAGATATTCTCTTTTTTCCTGCTTTGTAATTTGTCTTTCGAATTCGGCACCCATTATTTCTAACATACTTACTTCTTTTATTAAAAATAGTTCTTCCATTTCAAGTGCGCATGGCATCACCCAATCAAAATAATTTGCCGCTTTCGTAAGATCTAAGTATGTAAGATTTTTTTTACGGCTCCAGCTCTCGAGATGCTTTGGAACATCCTTTATTTGCCCGATTAAAATCAGTTTTTCCTTTGCCCGTGTCATTGCAACATATAAAACGCGAAGCTCTTCTGCCAGATTTTCGAGGGTAACCTCCTTTTGAATCACTTTCTTTATCAAGGTCGGATTCTTCATCCTGTTTTCAAAATCAATGTAGTCTGGCCCAACTCCAAACTCCGAATGAAGAATCAGACGGCTCCTAGCGTCCTGTTGATTAAATTGCTTCCCCATTGCTGCAACAAACACAATTGGAAATTCTAACCCCTTACTCTTGTGAATACTCATAATACGAACCGCATGACGATCACCTCCCGTCGAGGCTTCCCCATAATCAATGTCGAACTGATGCAGCTTTTCGATGTATCGGTTAAAATGAAAAAGTCCTTGATAGCTGGTCGCTTCAAAATCCAACGCCTTCGCTAAAAGCATATCTAAATTACCCTTTCGCACATTTCCAGCCGGAAGCAGGGTCACGTAATCATAATAACCCGTTGTATGGTAAATATCTTGAATCAAATCATAAACACTTGTATAAAAGGACAGGTCCCGAAGTCGATTTAACTGTTCTAGAAAGGAATCAATTTTTTCTGACAGTGCATCCCCTTCCTTATAGCTGCAAAGGCTCTCATACATCGTCCCTTCTAAATGATTGGCTCGTATCCTTCCTAGCTCCTCGTCTTGAAAGCCTCCGATATAGGAATGAAGCACAGAGGTGAACGGTATATCCTGCAACGGATTATCTATAATTAAAAGATAATTTAATATTACTTGAACGTCGATTGCTGAGAAATAGCCCGTTTGCGTATCAGCATAGGCAGGAATTCCCCGGGAGGAAAATACCTCCGTAAAGGTCTCTGCCCAGCCGCTCATACTTCGGAGCAAGATTACCATATCCCCATACGATGCTTCCCGATAAGCACCCTTATCATATATCTGAAACCCTTCCTCTTTTATCTGTTCGATGCGAGTTACAATCGCATGTGCTTCCTTTTCTCTTTCTCGAAAGCTATCACTTAACGCTTCGTTTGCATCCAGAAGTATGATTTCACTCTTCCCTCCTGCCCTTTTGTCCGTTTCTGGAAAAGCCGCCCCTGGATTTAGGGCTGCATCCGAATCATACTCAATCTTTCCAAGAGAAGCATGCATTATTCGATAAAAAACAGCATTAATTGAATCGAGCACTTCCTTCCGACTACGAAAATTCATATGCAGATCAATTCTTTGCTCCAGGCTATCCTCCGCCGTATAGGCATTATACTTTTCAATAAAGAGTTCTGGCCTTGCAAGACGAAATTTGTAAATACTCTGCTTGACATCTCCGACCATGAACCGATTTTTACCACCTTGGCTCTCCTTTGAAATACTTTCAATCAAGGTCTCTTGCACCAGATTACTATCTTGATATTCATCTACCAGGATTTCTTCATAATACGCTTGTAACTCCTTTGCCACCGACGTCGGTTTTCCATCCTTCGTGAGAATACGGAGAGCAAAATGCTCCATATCATGAAAATCCAGTACATTCTTTTCTTCCTTCTTTTTTGCATAGGCATCCATAAAATCCTTTGTCAGGGTAAGGAGCGTATGAATGATGGGACGAACTCTTTGCATATCCAACAGGCTCTCATTTGCCGTTTGAAAGAAAAATTGCGACTTCAAATCCGATAAAGCAGACTTATATTGATCGCGAATCAGTTTTACTTCTTCTCGAAGAGCTGGATCTACCGTCTCATCTTTTTTCGAAGAAAGCCGCATAAACTCTCTTCCAAAAAATGCTTTCTCTAAGTCTTTATAGGAGGAACTAGCGACTAATTCCTTCACAAAATCCTGATCGTCTAAGAGTGCCGCCTCATACATGTAAGGTCCATTTCCACCCGTACAAATTGTGAGTGCATATGTGATTTCCTTTTCTATACTATGCAAAACCTCTTGCAGATACGTAAGGAGACGTCCCATCCACTTGCTATCTTCTAATTCCTCTAACGAATCCACTAAAAAGACCTCATCAATCTCCTCCAACCACGTAAGCGGCCATGGATAACTCATGCTGAACTCGTACAGGCGAAGCACCATATCTTCTAGCATCGCATCGGATTTTCCCGTTGCATAGCTTTCCACAAACTGTAAAAAATCAGGATCTCCCTCACTATATTTTTCCTCTAAAACCCGTGCAAGTACATCCGTCTTCATCAAACGTAGCTCTGCGTCATCTCCAATTCGAAATCCAGGGTCAAGATCGATTTCATTAAAATAATTGCGGATAATCGACAAACAAAAACTATGGATGGTTGTAATCTGCGCACTATGGATTAATGTCATCTGCCGCTGAAGGTGAAGATCATCGGGCTGTTTTGCAAGTCTGGCTTCAATCGCATTTGCAATACGCTCCCGCATTTCACCTGCCGCCGCGCTTGTAAACGTGACAATTAAGAGTCTGTCAATGTCAACGGGATGCTTTGAGTCTGTGATAATTTGTATAATTCGTTCTACGAGCACTGCCGTCTTACCAGAACCTGCTGCGGCTGAGACTAATATATTACGGTTTCTAAGGTAGATTACCTGTTCTTGCTCTTTCGTCCAATTCAAATTTCTTCCCCTCCTTCCAATCCTTTCTCTACTCGCCTTAGAATTTCTTCTTTATCAAGCTCTTCCAGTACACGGAATTGGCTGCCTGCCTTTTTATCAAATGCACATACCGAGCCATACATACAGTATTCACAAGCCGTGCGATCTCCTAGCTGATACGGCGCAACTGAACATTGCCCTTCCATCATCTGTTTTCCAAGCTGTTCCATTTTTTTTCTGGCATATCGCATAATATTGTCAAACTGCTCGGCACTTGCCACGCTGGAATTTTTCGAAAAGCCACCCGACTTCAAGGTTTCGACTGGAATTACATTTGATTTTACGGATGGCTTAAGCTCCCCATCCTCTACAAAGGATGCATCCAAAGCTCCAATCACTTCCTTTTTCTCATTCACTAAGCCATTCACCCGAAGCTCCTTCAATAGTGTATCCTCATAAAGTGGTGCATCCACTTTATCGACGATGGGGTCATCCAGATTATAGTAAAAAATTCCTGCTGGAATTACGGTCTTGTCCGCTTGATCCCTTGCAAATTTTTCTACCATCGTTTCCATATAAACTACGAGCTGAAGCTCTAGTCCATAATAAAAATCCTGAATGCGAAAGGTCTTTTTCCCAGACTTATAATCCACCACCTTAACATACAATTCCGTTTCCTTCTCACAGATATCCACACGGTCAATTCGGCCCACCAGATTCATATTCGCTTGATTGGATAGCGGAATTTGTACACTTTCCAAATCATCCAGATAGGAAAAACGAAGCTCATATCCCT
>JASKJZ010000216.1 GCA_030154385.1 Clostridiales bacterium | reverse complement strand
CGCCTTATAACCTGTGTCAACTCGTTTGTAGTTGTAATTTCTTTTTCTTCTCTCGCAAGCACAATGTGCTTTGCTATGTTTTTTGCAAATTTATCTTCCCCATAGTCACGAATCATATGAAACAATTCGGTTTCACTATAGTGGTTTACAATATCCCTTGCCGTCTTCTCCTGTCCCTGATCCATTCTCATATCAAGGTCAGCATCGGCCATATAGGAAAATCCTCGTTCTGCATTATCTAACTGGTAAGAAGAGACCCCAAGATCAAGAACAATACCATCCACCTTATCAATTTCCAGCGTTTTTAAAACCTCTTTATAGTTGCAGTAATTGCTCTTTACAATGGTAACCAGGTCACCAAATTCTTGAAGACGTTCTTTCGCAGCCGAAATCGCCGCAAGATCTTGATCGATTCCAATGAGTGTACCTTTAGTGCCAAGATATTTGCATACTTCATAGGCATGTCCACCGCCCCCTAAAGTTCCATCAACATATCTGCCATTTGGTCTGATATTTAATTGTTCGATTGTCTCATTTAAGAGAACGGATATATGCTTAAATTCCATGGCAGCCACTCCTTTATTAAAAACTAAGTCCAAAACTAGACATATTTTCTGCGATATCATCCATGTTATCGAAGGTATTATTTGATTCCCAGCGTTCCTTTGACCAAATCTCAATTTTACTCAATACGCCCACAAATACAACATCCTTTTCTAAGGCAGCCGCTTCTCTAAGCTTCACTGGAAGCAATATTCTCCCCTGCTTGTCCACCTCAATATCGGCAGCACCTGCCATAAAATATCGCTGCAATTGTCTTGCTTCTTTGTTACCTGGTAGGTTCTTTAATTGTTCCACAAACCGTTCCCATTCATTTATTGGGTACAAAAATAAACACCCATCCAAACCCAGTGACACCACAAACGTGTCTCCTAACAATTCTCTGAATTTGGCCGGTACGATGATTCTTCCTTTTGTGTCAATGGAATGATTGTATTCACCCATGAACATAAGCTTCACCGCCCTCTTTCATTTCGTCCATCGGAAAGTCCCCCACTTTTATGGTAATATCTACCACTTCTCACCACTTTCCTCCACATCTGAATTTATCATACAATATTTTTGGGATTTTATCAACTATCTTTCGCTTGAAAATGTACAAATTCTGTATTTTTTATTAAGAAATTATGAACAGCCAATAAAATCAGTCCCCAGACATTAAAAAAACACCTGCCATCTACTAACTATAGTAGACGACAAGTGTCTAACAATTCATAATATCAACGAATTAGTGTTGTTTCTCTTTCATTCGAAATCCTACAATTGCAATAAGTGCTGCTATCACAAGAAGAGCCGAAAGAGCCATCGAAGCTGGTATCGCCGTATTCCAAAGAAGAAGCTGGTCAGTGCGGATGCCTTCAATCCAGAACCGACCAATTCCATAGCCGACCATATAAAGCAAAATCACTTCTCCGTCAAATTTTTTTCGTGGTGAATACCAAATGAGCACAAGTAAAAGAATGAAATTCCAAACCGATTCGTAAAGAAATGTAGGATGAACCAAAATAGAATCTGCTACTACATATTTTTCCATTGCAAGTGCATTTGCTAATGACATATGACTTTTTGCTACATCCCATGGAAGCTTCATGGCAAAAAGACTTCCTCCTGCATAACCTCCAAAGGCTTCACAGTTAAAGAAATTCCCCCATCTTCCAATAATCTGCCCCGTAATCAAACCAAGACATCCCGTATCCGAAAGAAGTCCAAACTTGATTTTTTTCACGCGTGCAAATAAAAAAGCTGTCGCAATCGCACCAATGACTCCGCCATAAATAGCAAGCCCACCGTTCCTTGTATTGAACACATCCCATATATTATCTCGATATAAATCCCAACTAAAGATAACATAATAAATCCTTGCACAAATGACACTCACAGGGATTGCTATCAATGCAAAATCCAAATATAAATCAGGATTTTGTCCGGTTCTTTTTGCCTGCCATTCTGCTACTAGATATCCTAGTATCATTCCGACCGCGATGATAACACCATAAAAGGCAATACGAAATCCAAAAACAGTAAATCCAGATGGAACATTCTCTAAATAGATTCCTATGTTTGGGAATCCAATATTTACTCCTGTCATACTCTTCATCCCCCCAACTAAACATTAAATCGAAACAAAATCACATCTCCATCTTTCACAATATATTCTTTCCCTTCGATTCCTACCAACCCTTTTTCTTTTGCAGCTGCTATACTTTTACAATCTAAAAGATCTTGATAGCCTACTACCTCTGCGCGAATAAATCCACGTTCGAAATCCGAATGAATTTTTCCTGCTGCTGCTGGAGCCTTTGTCCCCTGTTTGATTGTCCAGGCTCTTGTTTCGTCCTCCCCAGAAGTCAAATAGCTAATGAGTCCAAGCAAGCTATAGCTTGCCTTTATCAGCTTTTCAAGTCCAGACTCCTTAAGTCCAAGCTCTTCTAGGAACATCAATTTCTCTTCCTCGTCAAGCTCTGCAATTTCTTGTTCAATTTGTGCGCAAATTACAAATACCTCACTTGCATTTTCTGCTCCATACCGACGAACCTTTTCAACATATGCATTCTGATTTCCGTCATCTGCCAAATCATCCTCGGAGACATTTGCTGCATAAATCACTGGTTTTGCTGTCAACAGATTATAGGACGCAAACCATTCTTTTTCCTCCTCATCCTCAACGTCAAAGGTTATTGCTAATTGTCCCTCTTCCAAATGGCTTTTGATCTGTTCTAGAAGTGCCACTTCCTTTGCCAATGTTTTATCATTTCTAGCACCTCGTTGTGATTTCGCTATTCTTCTTTCTAAAATTTCAATATCTGAAAATATTAATTCCAAATTAATGGTTTCAATGTCTCGAATTGGATCAACACTTCCATCAACATGAACAACATTGGGATCTTCAAAACAGCGAACGACATGCACGATAGCATCAACCTCACGAATATTGGAAAGAAATTGGTTTCCAAGTCCCTCTCCCTTCGATGCCCCCTTTACAAGACCTGCTATATCAACAAACTCGATAACCGCTGGTGTCACCTTTTTTGAATGATACAGCTCTCCCAGTTTCTTTAGTCTCTCATCCGGCACTGTTACAATCCCAACATTGGGATCGATGGTACAAAAAGGATAATTTGCAGACTCTGCTCCTGCCTTTGTTAATGAATTAAATAATGTACTTTTTCCTACATTTGGCAGTCCTACTATTCCTAATTTCATCGTTTTATTCTCCTTTTAATCATTCGCTTCAATTACAATAAATATCCCTTTTGTAAAGGTAACTGACCCCGTCTCCTCCACTAGCTCATTGCTGATTCCAAGACTTCCTTCTATCGTAAAATCGACGGCATTTGTATTATACTTAAAACCATTTAGTGTTACCCTGTGAACCGTCTTCTTAAACGGTATCAGGGAAATATAATCACCAAATGTTGCTTTTTTTTCTATTTGAAAGGGTTGCTCTTTTAAATAAATAACATTGTGTTCATTTTGTAGGTATGCATGGATTCCTTTTTTTAACGGTTGCAATAGAAGATGTAGATTGGCTAAGGTATGATCCATACGACTTCCAATTCCTCCCATAATACAAATATTCGTGGCTGCAACCTCCATTGCCAGTAAAACCGCGATATGCGTGTCCGTCTCATCCTTATGAGGCGGGAACCTACGAATCTGCGTTTTGATTTTTCCTAACGCCACCTGTTTTTCGTACCACATAATTAAATCTGGACGAACCGTATCAAAGTCTCCTACAATATAATCCGGAACAAGCTTCATCTTGTGTACAAGCTCCAAAGCACCATCCACACATATTAAAATAGCGTTCGGATGTGTTATTATATATTCTTTAATTAAGTCCTCCGATAATATGCCACCTGTTATGATCAAACAGTCCCTATTTTCCATATCACTACCATCCAATCACTTTCGCTGTTTTTGCAAACGCTCTCTTTGTAATGCAAACAGGTATTTTCCCAGATTTTTATCCGAACGTAAAAAGATAGCTCCATAATACTCCATATATTTTCCAATTCTTCTTTCATTATGACGCACAATCTCTACCTTAAAATACATCGTACCGTGTGAGGTATACATTGGGAATCCAATAATATCCCCTACCTCAAGGATTTGATTGGTATAAAATCCAGCCCCATTTTCACTTAAATCCTTTAAATGGCCTTCGAATTCTTCAACCGTAACGCTGCCCTCTTCATTTCCATAATCATCTAAAAAAACGGATTCCTTAATCAAGGCATCCTCTTTTTGATGAAAACGATAGAGTACAATTTCTTCTCCTATGTCCACGCGAAATGCTTTTCTCCGATTAAAATTCTCACCCGCTTTTTCACTCCATAAACAATGTACTAGGGTACCATCTAACTTTTCAACGGTTCCCTTTACATTTTCCCATTGAAGCATATGGTTCTCATCACGGTATATAATATCCACCTGATCTGAATCGAGGAATCGAAAAACACGGTTTCCTGAAGCAATTAAGGTAATATAGACTTTTCCAATTGCCACATTCTCAATTGTACTAACCAAACGATACCGATACCCATCCCTCGTCACATAAATCTCAAGGCCTCTACCAACCTTTAGATTTTCCAATCTCATCGGCAAAAACCTCCTTGAATAAGCCAACATTTTTTTCTACATCTCCGCGGAATACGCAAGTCCCAGCAACCAGTATGTTTGCACCAGCCTGCATGATCTTAGACGCATTCGTAGCTGTAATTCCACCATCCACCTGAATATCCATATTCAGGTTCTTTCGCTGTAATAGCTCTTTTAAATCCCTTATTTTTTGATAAGAGCTCTCAATTAAGGTCTGCCCTCCAAATCCCGGGTTTACCGTCATAAGTAAAATCATATCCACATCATCTAGTACATAGGAAAGCGAAGATAAAGGCGTTGCTGGATTCAAAGCCACTGCACTTTTTACTCCCTTTTGCCGTATATATTGAAGTGTTCTAGAAAGATGTTTACATGCTTCCACATGTACCGTTATTCCATCCGCTCCTGCTTCCACAAAATCATCAATATAACGAATAGGTTCCTCTACCATCAAATG
>JASKJZ010000215.1 GCA_030154385.1 Clostridiales bacterium | reverse complement strand
AATGAACGGTGTGTAGAGGTATTTTTTTAGAAAATAGCAGAATTCTCAACATGGAGGAGGGTTATACCAAACGCGAATTGGTATGGGAGTCTAGGGAGGGAGAAAAAATTGCGATTTCCATCAAACGAATGACATCATTTTCATTGCTGACCTTATTTACGATGGAATACGAAGTAAAGCTACTTAACTTTGATGGAATGGTATCGATTGCCTCTTACCACATAGCAGAGGTCGAAAACTATAGCAATGCAAATGATCCAAGGCTTGCGGCTGAACGAATAAAAAATCTTACGGTAGAACGCATGGAAATTGAAGGTGAAATGAGTGTTGCTTGTAGTAAAACGAGTGCAAGCGGTCTAAAAATATGTTCGGCTGTGGCGCATCGGGTGCAAGACATGGTGGAAGAGACACTGGATAAAAAGGATGGTTGTGTTGTATATACGGCCAGCAATAGGGGAGGAATTCACCTTGAAAAATATGCAGTCTTTACCGATTCAATACGATATGACTTGGTAGAGGAGGCTGCAAAGCGGGACTTGAGAGAGGCGCTGAGATTTGGTTTGGCCTATTACTATAGGGAACAAATAAACTATCTGTCTAAGGTTTTTTACCAGACAGAGGTCACGATTAGGGGAGCGGAAGAAATCAACCAAGCAGTCAACTACAATCTGTTTCAACTCATACAGTCGGCACCAAGAGATGCTCATTGCAACATTGCAGCAAAAGGCCTAAGTGGAGAAGGTTATGAGGGACATTATTTTTGGGATACGGAAATGTTTCTTCTTCCGTTCTTTACCTTGACCAATCCATCGCTGGCGAAACGCTTATTATCGTATCGCTATGACACACTAGACAAGGCAAGACAAAATGCGAGGCTTCTTGGGCATAAAAAAGGTGCCCTGTATCCGTGGCGAACCATTACTGGGGTCGAGTGCTCCGGCTATTTTCCCTCGGGCACCGCACAGTATCATATTGATGGAGACATAGCATATGGGATTGTACAATATTATCTGGCGACGAAAGATCTGGCATTTCTATTGGAGCAAGGGATGGAAATGCTGATAGAAACGGCTCGTTTGTGGATGGAGGTAGGAACCTATCACAAAGGAAGTTTTGTGATTCATGCGGTGACAGGACCAGATGAATATACTTGTATGATCAATAATAATTATTACACCAATTGTGCAGCAAAATATAATTTAACGTGGGCAGCGAAGTTGTATGAAAGAGTGCGGCAAGAGAAAGGTTTTCAAACGGTAATCGATCGTTTAGATCTGACAGGGGAAGAAATCGCCGGCATGAAAGCAGCTGCCTGGCATATGTTTCTTCCTTATGACGAAGCACTTGGTATTAATCCGCAGGATGATTCCTTTTTAAGTAAGCCTGTTTGGAATTTGGAAGAAACGCCGAAAGAAGATTTTCCACTTCTTCTTCATTATCATCCTTTGTATTTGTATCGTCATCAGGTGTGTAAGCAGGCGGATACGGTGCTGGCTTATTTTCTGTTTGAGGAGGAACAGGCTGTCGATGTTATGAAGCGGAGCTACTCCTACTATGAGAAGATAACGACCCATGATTCATCACTTTCAACTTGTGTATTTAGTATAGTTGCCTCTAGGCTTGGCATGCAAAAGAAGGGGTACGATTACTTTGGGGATTCGGCTAAACTAGATCTTTGCAATACGCATGGAAATACAAAGTATGGCATTCATACGGCCAATATGGGGGGCTGCTATATGGCGATTGTGCACGGATTTGCTGGGCTTCGTATGAAGGAAGAGGGCGTATTTTTATCTCCATTTATTCCGGAGGGCTGGGAAGGGTATGAAATTAGATTCCGCTACCAGGGTAATTTATATCTGGTAAACGTTGCAAGAGATTGGATTACGGTTTCATTACTGGAAGGCCTTACTGGCTCGCTGCATTTATATGGAATCCAATATCACCTGGAAAAGGGAAAATCACGTACGGTGGAATACCAGGCGTCAAGTGAGGAGGCGGTATGTTAGAAGCAGTTTTATTTGATTTAGATGGTGTGATAACCGATACCTCACGGTATCATTATCAGGCGTGGAAGGCAGTGGCAGATCGTCTCGGTATTTATTTTGATGAGTCCTATAATGAAAAGCTCAAGGGAATTTCTCGAATGGAATCGTTGGAGCTGCTTTTGAAAAATGGAGGGGCGGGTGCACTTTATTCGCAAAGGGAAAAGGAAGCGCTTGCCTTTGAAAAAAATGAAATCTATAAATCAAGGATTGAAGAGGTAACACCAATGGATTTGTTACCCGGCATAGGGGCTTTGTTAGAAGAGCTTAGGGCAGCGCAGATTCGAATCGGAATCGCTTCGGTGAGTAAAAATGCAAAAACGGTCATTCATAAGTTACAGATTGAAAAGGATATTGACTATATCGCCGATGTAAGTCAGATAAAACGGGCGAAACCTTATCCCGATATCTTTATAGATTGTGCCCTCCATCTACAGGCTCAACCTATAAACTGCGTTGGTATTGAGGATGCAAAGGCTGGAATCGAGGCAATCCATCGTGCAGGGATGAAAGCGGTTGGTGTCGGAAATAAGGAGCAGATGCAACAGGCAGATGTCATTTTGGAGAGCACGAGTGCTTTGTCCCTTTCTTTGCTAAAGAAAATGACAAGTTAAGACGAAGTCACATGCAGACAAGGAGGCAGTCGATGTATTTATATAAGCTCGTCCTTCATATGTTCCAGATTTTTCATAATATCAGTTAATGTTGTTATGGTGATGTCCCCTTTTTCTGGAGAGATATTTTGGGTCATTTCGACGGATATATCACGCATGACCTTGATGATGTATTGCAACTCGAAATTTCCTTTTGGAGTAAGTGTGATTTCTCTTCGTCTGGAATCTCGCTTAGCAGGTTGTGTGACAACATATCCGTTTTGCTTTAAATAGGATAGATTTCGACTTATATTACTCTTGTCAAGATGAAGATGCAAGGCTAATGTCTCCTGATTAACACAGGTCTTAGCCGAAAGTTGTTTTATCATTAATAAGATCTGTATTTGGCTATAATTAAGAGGATAGTTTCGAAGACAAAGCTCGATAACTTCTTGTATATTTTTTGCAATATAAAAAATGGAATTTCCAAGCAATTCTAAATCCATCACAAACCATTCCTTTCGATACTAATTAACAATATTGTAGCGGATTTTAGGCTGAAGTGCAACAAGAAGATAATAATAGTTATTGTTACTAAAAAAGGAGTCTGATCTATAATTCAGGCTCCTTTTTTAGTAGTAGAAGATTACATCCTTGCCATATTCTGGCATTCTTTGGAACAATTTTTGCAGATAGCTGCACACTCCTGGCAATGTTGGTCGGAAAAGCCTCCACATTCCTTTGCACATGCATCACATACATCAGCACAAATGGCGCAGTGTGCCATTTCAAATTTTCCATGCATTGACATCATAGAAACTGACATTTGACACATCATGGCACATTCGACGAGCATACAGATACATTGTATTCGTTCTTTAACATCGGGTTCGTTTAGGCAGGCATGAAAACATTCATAACAAGCTTGACTGCATTTTGTACAAGCATCAATGCAGGCCTGATTTTTTTGATTTACATCCGTAAGCATAAAAAATTCCTCCAAAATTTATAAGATAGAAGAAGTATGTGTAATATACGAGGAATTATGCAAAACAAGAAAAAAGCCTATAAATGAGGAGGAGCCAGCAGGATGACCTGCTGGCTGTTTATGAAAAAAAGTGTATTTAAACAAGGTGGGGAACCTTGTTATTAGCTATGTATGTAGTATACGCGGTAATTGTGTCCCTGGTATGAAGGTTAATTGAAGAAATTATGAACAAATTGAAAACATGATTAAGTCACAGAAAAATAAAAAAATTAAGGTATAATAATACCAAAATCGGGCTGTGCACCTTTGTGTGTGATTTCATGATAAAAAAAGGAGAGAAAATTATGGATATATCAACGATTATTTTATATGCGGTTGCATTTTTTTTGCTTGTGCTATCGTTTGTAAAAGATAAAGAAAAGACGAACAAAGCAGTAAAAAAGGGATGGATGGCTTTTGTAAACATTCTTCCAGTACTGATTCCTTTATTTTTAGTAGTTGGAGTTGTACTAAGTGTCTTGACCCCTCAAATGATTAAACAGGTGCTAGGCGAAAATTCTGGTATCTTTGGCGTTATGATTGGCATGCTTGTGGGATCAATTGCCTTTATGCCTCCCTTTGTAACCTTTCCACTCGGTGCACAATTATTGCATAATGGTGCAGGATATCCTCAGGTGGCAGCTTTTATGACAACGTTAATGGCAGTTGGTCTCGTGTATTGGAATGCTGAAACAAAATTTTTTGGCCAAAAGGCGGTAGTGCTTCGAAATAGTCTTGCATTTATTGCCTCTGGAATTGTAGCGATTGTGGTCTGGGGGGTGATGTGATGAAGAAAGAAAAAGAGATTATGATGTCAATGTTTAAGAGTAAAATGTTTTATATTTCCATCGCTATGCTGCTGCTATTATTTGTACTGGATGCTTTTTCGATTGAATTAGGTGTTACAAAAACAGATTTGGGAGCGTCCTTAGGATTATCCGCTCTGCATTCTGCTTTTTTTCAGTTTGTCTCTATGTTAAAAATTGTGCCGCCTATTTTTCTTATGATTGGTTTGCTTGATATCTGGGTGCCAAGAGAAACGATGATTCGCCTGATGGGAGAGAAATCGGGCATTATTGGAGTGCTGATTGCCTTATTCATAGGAACGATGTCTGCCGGACCCTTGGTAGCGGCATTTCCTGTTGCTCAGATCATGTTGAAAAAAGGAGCAAAATACTCCAATGTATTATTCTTTTTATGTGTTTGGGCAAGCGCAAAATTGCCAATTTTATTTTTTCAGGCAACGGAGCTTGGAATAAAATATACGGTAGTCACAAATCTTGTTCTTTTACTTGTATACTTAATCGGAACTATCATCATTGAAAGACTGCTGACGAAGGAAGAAAAAAGCAAAATATACGCAATTGCAGAGAAGGCATGAAAATAAAAACGCCCCAGCAGAACAATTATTTATACTCCACTCGAAAAGGCATCATTGAAATATGGTGTCTTTTGTAATAAAAAAAC
>JASKJZ010000214.1 GCA_030154385.1 Clostridiales bacterium | reverse complement strand
TATTGCTTCCCACCACATTTCCAATCGTAATGTCTGCACTTCCCTTAAAGGCCGCTGATATACTAACTGCTGCCTCAGGAGCACTTGTCCCCATCGCAACAATGGTAAGCCCAATTACAAGCTGTGGCACTCCAAATCGATCCGCAATACCAGCGGCTCCCTCTACAAACCAGTCTGCGCCCTTCACAAGCATCACAAATCCAACGACCAACAAAACAAATTGAATTAAAATTGTCATAATATTCTCCTTTTTTCTCTCAATTTTAAAGGGGTGTTATTCCTATTGTGCTTCCGCTATACAAAAAAATACGAAACTTTTGTTATAAATTAATTACAACAAAAGTCTCGTTATTTCGAATTATTATAGCATAGTAACTGTTTGTTTGCCTAGAAAAGACTTAAAATTCTCCATTATGATCTTTCAAAAAAGCATTTGGATCAATATTAGCCTTCTCCCATGACGGCATATAAGGACCTTCTTGACTAAAATCTGGAGAGGCAACGGCACAGTATCCCAAATTTGCAGGACAATTATGACATCCCGTATCAATTACCTTACCAGTCTCCAAATTACCCCAATCAGCGGCTTTAAAGGTTCCGTTCATGTATGCACTTTGACAGGTTTTCGTAGTGCCAGCATCTGGGATAATCATGCCACCACTGGCAAGATAAACGCCTTCGAAGGCATCATCATTTGTTACGATCATCGGTTTTTCGTACATTGGCTCATCCCCTTTTCTTACGTATTATTACTTTATTCGCTCATTTTGAAATATCTATCTTAAGAATAGGGATAAAACCACATTTTGTCAATAAAAATATATCAGTTTTTGATACATTCCTCTCTTACACTTTTTGAAAGGCCTTTTTAAAACCAGTTCCGTCCTGTACCCAGATGTAATAGAAATCACTTTTCCCATAAAATACATTCACTTGGACATTGACACCCTGGTCATAATATTCCCCTGGAGTATACAAATCATAATTGATTGTGTCGGTATTTGTTTCTTCCGTCTTGGCATCTACCCAGGTCACTTCTCCTTCAGAGGCATTGGAAGGCCAGTCACATCTCCAGCTTACCTTTCCATCCTTTGTGTATTCCACAAAGCCTTCCATTTTACCCTCATAGCTCTCTACCCGAACATATCCGCTATCGGACCGATACCAATCAGCAGTTGATTCATAGGCTTTTATTTTATTTTGAATTTCCCCTTTATAAGTCTTTCCACTTACTTTCACAATAGCACGAACGGCATAATAATAGGCTTTTCCATTTGCTGTTGTATCAATATAGCCATTCTTCGAACGATTTTCACTCTCGGCATCGGTTAGGGTATCCAGTACCTGATATGTTCCATCTTCCTTGCTAGAGCGAAGAATTTGGATGCCATCCGATTCCCCATTGCCACTTTGACTCCACGCCAAATGAACATCCTTTCCTACCAGTTCCGCCATGTTAAGATACAGCGCTGCGATGTCCGATGTTTTTACTGCTACAATGGAAAAGCTCTTTTTCACACTTCCACTGTATTTTCCTTTGCCCTTTATCGTCACTGTTGCTTTCCCAATCGCTTTATTGTTTTTATAACGAACGATGTAATCCGTTCCCTTTTTTAAGGTATAGCTACCATCCATAATGGTAACCGATGGTTTGATGTTCTTTCCCGTATAGAGCTGTTCATCCATCGAAAAAATATCCATTTTAGCTATATTACCACCAGTTGGTTTACTCTTTCCTACATATGCCTGATATAGATTGTTGAATATTGTTTTATAATCTCCTCCAAATTGTTCATTGTAGTGAAGAATTGCTTTTTCTTTGGATCCATATTTTTTCACAACCAGAAGATATGCTTTTTTCATAACTGCTTTCGAATATCCGGCCGCTTCTAATTCCGCCATCAATTCTTTTGTTTCTGGAATTTTCTCGGAATACCAGAACGAATTGACTACCAATTCCTCTGCTTGGTCTTCAGTTAGGTTAGCGGCTGTCATTTCCGCAGCCAAAACAACCGCACTATGTCCTTCAATTCCTGTAAATGCAAGCGCCAATGCTAACAAAAGATACAAGCATACTCGTATTTTTTTGATCATCACATTCTCCTTTTCCTACTACTTCACTGCCTTTGTAACCGTTGCCTGTGTCACATAATAGATTGCGCTATCGGAATAAACATAAAAACGTTCTGCTACATTTTTCTTTGACCAACTGGTTACACCCTTTACTTTGACCGGTGTTTTAAATAAATAGTAAGTTGCGAGCGCGTTTTTCGATGCCAATAAATAGTTATTATCATAGGTTCCGAAGGTGACTCCATTCATATCCCCATATAAATTTAATTTATCCACATCCAGTTTTGTACTATATTCTTTTCCTTTTCCATATAAAAACAATTTTTTGGTGGTTCCATCCTTGATTAACACCATACCATCTGCGGTATAACGATCTTCTTGATAGTTAAAGTCATTTGATTTTGCTTTATATTGGAAGAGAACTTTCCATTTGTCACCACTCTTAAGCGATATTGCAATCTCCTGCTTTTCATCATAACCTCTTTCAATCGCATAAAGCTTCTTATCATCTTGTTGGAAATCCATGGTTCCATAGCCTGAAATAACAAATTTTTTGCTGATTGATTTAAAATCCTTCATATTGCTAGTGTAATATAGGGTATAGGTATCCGATGAGCTTTGTGGAGCTGCTCCAAAGGTCTCCCACTCATAGTACGAGCGTTGCCAGGAATTCGCATCATTTACCTCTGGTGTTTTTGCCTTAGTCCATGTTTTATAATCCTTTGAGTAATAGAAATACCCTGTCGTGGCCTGTTCCCATTCTCCCGTCAAATTTAGCTGCCAGTTATAGCAGACCAGATATTTTCCAACAAATTCCACACGGTCACAAAATGTATTCGGGTTCTTATAAGCAATCGCATCGGCTCCCTTTTTCATCACAATATAAACTGGAACCTTAGACCCAGATGCTTCGTTGTAGCTTCCATTGACAATGAGCAATCCCGTTTCATAATCATAATCAAAATAGCGATCAAATTCAATCCCCTCTGCTTGACTATCTAGGGTCTTGATCAAATCATCTAGCTTTTCGACACTCACCTTTTTCATATCAGAAGAAACACTCACTAAAAAATTGTACGTCGCTTCCTCTTTTGTGGCAGCGGTTCCCATCACACAATATGCATTTCTTTTATTAATATATGAAATGTAAGTATTGAGAGTAATGGAAGATAGGGTTTCTCCCTTGTATTCTTTTTCAATTGCTGCATCCAAATCAACGTCTTTGAAGGTATTGCCATCACTACTGTAGGACAATACATTTCCGCTCTTTTTTTCCCCCAGTACAATCAAATAATTGCTTGTAGACCGGAGCGATGCAATCTTTGTAAATCCACTTGCCTTTGTTTTTGTGAAGCTAACACTCCCCTTCTTTTCGGTTGTAGAAGCCGCATTGGCAGTAACCGATGGAAGCATGGTAAGTAACATGGAAAATACCATAATGATGGGAACCACTCTTCGTAACACTTTTCTTTCTTTCATACTCTTTTCTCCTTTTCTTTTGCTCTGCATAGAGTTTACTTTCACGTGTAAGTCATACAATTGATATTTTATCACTTGTACGATTTTATTTCTACTAAAACTTTTTGAAACGGATTGGTTTTTTGCGTAAAAATAGAATATTCTTGAAATTCTTAAAAAGAAAGAGTAAAATATACTTATAATTTGTAGATTTCGTTCAACTACATAGATAGCATATCATAGGGAGGGTAATAGAATGACGCAATACGAAAGGCCTTTATTAAAACTGGAAGATGGCATTTATGAAGGGGTTTACATGGCAAGTGGTGATTCTACTGACACTGCCACAACAGAATGTCAAAGTATTTATTTGAATGGAGTTTTTCGCAGAAAACAAAATGGTTCAAAGCATGGCCTTACCACCCTCGAATATTGGGGTTGTCAGGGGTGTCCATTTTCGAACCCTCATGGATGCAGCGTCCATGAAAACACAAATAAAAATGCGGATGCAAGACCAGCATGGGAGAGACAAGGGCAAAACCCTTCTGATCCGGCTTAGAACTCATAAAAAAGCTCCTTGAATTCCAAGGAGCTTTTTTTATGAGCCTTTTATTTGTTTTTTTATTTGTTTTATTAGGCAGTAAAGAAGAAGTCCAAATAAAACTCCCATGCTGTCAATAGCTACATCCTTTACTTGAGGCGTTCTACCAGAAACAAAAAGCTGATGAAACTCATCTGTAGCAGCATAAGCAACACCTATCTCAAATAATAGATATCGACTTCCATTTGGAAAAGCCAAGCCAAGTAAAAGTCCTAGCATTGTGTATTCCGTAAAATGTGCCGTCTTTCGCACCATATAGTTAATGGATTCAATGGTTTCTTGCTTTTCTTGCTGTGGCAATGTGGAAAAGGATGGATTGACAATTGTGCACACAACTTCACCAACCTGATACGATTGTGCATTGGACTGCCCCGCTTCTTTTGAAGAAAATATAAAAATCACAAGCATCCAACTAATCAAAAGAACCTTTTTCATCCGTCCCATTCCTCTCATTCCCTTATGAATATCTCAATATGATGAACAAAAAAAGCTACCAGCTCAGGATCAAACTGACTACCAGCGCTTCTTTCTAACTCGGCTAGTGCATCCCCAAATAGCATAGCCTTTCGATAACTCCGATCACTCGTCATTGCATCAAAGGTATCTGCTATCGAAACAATCCTTGAATAAAGGGGGATGTTATCTCCAGCAATCCCTTTTGGATAACCAGCTCCATCATATCTCTCATGATGGCTTAAAATAATCTCAGCAATGTCCGCCATATTGGGAGCAGCACTCAAAATACGATAACCTATTTCAGAATGTCTGCATATTTCTTCATACTCTTCCTTTGTAAGACGTCCTGGCTTATTTAATAAATATTCTTGTATTCCAATTTTCCCAATGTCATGTAAAAGCCCTGCGGTGCGAATTCTTTTTTGTTCTCGTACTGGCATTCCCATTTCTTTTGCAATAAATTCACAAATATTTGCAACTCGTCTGGAATGCTGCTCTTCCCTCGGATTCTTTTCGTGGAGTGTACTAAGGATTACCTCCATTGTCTTACTC
>JASKJZ010000213.1 GCA_030154385.1 Clostridiales bacterium | reverse complement strand
ATAGTCTCCAAATTCAACAATTTCAGATTCCTCTAACCACGTAAGAATAATCACGGCAGCACCCTTTTCTTTTCCTAATTTTGCTGCCTCTATTGTTTCAGGCGTATTTCCTTTATGGCATGCCATAACAAGAATTGAGTTTTCTCCAAAATCATTAGGGGTACTATGCACAAACTCATTACTGTTTACCCATGCACTTTTAATCGTTGCACTTTCTTGTTCCATAAATGTTTTCGCTGGGTAAAGAGCTCCTAAAGAACCCCCACATCCAACAAAATAAAGAGACTTTACACCACCCTTATTTTTTTTTGCTTCGAGAATTTCAGCCACGATACTTTTAATGTCTTTACTTTTGTATTGCATTGTTTTCTCCTTTTTTTCATTTTTGTTTTTTATTGTATTCTATAAACTTCTCTTTTAAGTTAATACATTTAGATACATTTGTCAATAATAATTTGATACGTTGCCGAATTTATGTTTTTAACAATATACAAATATCATCAAATGTATTATAATAATACAAACAAAAAATTTTTACATTTTTATATATTCCTATACATAGAAAGGTGATAATATTATGGAATTGGATAATACGATTTCTACCCCCCTGTATCAGCAACTGGGAGATATTATTCAAGAAGATATAGAAAGTGGGCGTTTGCCCGCTGGAGCTCGCATACCGACCGAAAAAGAATTAAGAGAACAATACAATGTAAGCAGAGTCACAGTAAGAAAAGCACTTGGAATGATGTCTGATTTGGGTTACTTGGAGCGCAAATCAGGAAAAGGTACCTTTGTTGCCGAAAAAAAAATACAAAGGGGTCTATCCTCTGGAGCTATCAGTTTTACCGATATGTGCAAAAGAATAGGCGCTGTTCCCGGATCAAAAACAACGAAAATAGCGCTTGAAGACCCAACACCTCGTGATATAGAACTCATGAAATTAAAAAATGACGAGAAAATTGTTGTTTTAGAACGAATTCGATATGCTGATTCCAAACCAGTTATTTTAGAAGCCAATAAATTTCCTGAGTTTTTTTCCTTCTTATTCTGTGAGGATCTCAATAACCATTCTCTTTATGATATTTTAAAAGCCAAGCATAATATAGTCCTTGAATATTCTTCAAAGGCAATCGACATTACTTTTGCTTCCTCAAAAGAAGCAAAAGCACTCCAAATTACAAAGGGGTATCCTTTGCTACGTATCGATAGTGTTGTTCATGATTCTCATAATAAAATAACGAATCTATGCCAACAATTATGCATCGGCGATAAATTCAAATTCTTAGTCTAAGAACAATGCCTTACTGCTGACTGCCTATTGCTATAACAATTACCATTCATCATGCTCTGATTGGCATCTAAAAAAAATGCTTGGTCGGATTAGCAAGCCCGCTAATTCGATCAAGCATCTACAAACTCATCACTTACTTTCTTTCAAACACTGGCATATAATCAATGGGAGCATCCACAGACACCGTCACCCCACCCATATAATGCTCTCCATTTGAGGTCAATGTCCATTCACCATGTGGTAGATAAACCACTCTCTTAAACTGATTCAGCTCCAAGATCGGTGCTACCAGATATTTGTCACCAAACATATACTGATCTTGCAGCTCCCAGCATTTTTCATCCTCTGGGAACTCATAAAACATGGCACGGATTAGTGGAGAACCATTCGTATGCGCTTCTTCATAAAGCTTTTTGATATACGCGTGCATTTGAATACGAATATCATAGTACCTCTTCATAATTTTATAATTGTCTTCCCCATAGCTCCAAAGTTCATTTGGCTGACCTGTGTGGAGATAGCCGCCACCCCAGTCTCTGTCATCAAGCGGTGGAATGTTATAAGGACCCCTGTCACCATGCATGCGAAACACTGCGGAATACACCGCAAATTGATACCAACGAATTAAAAGCTGCCTAAAATCCGGATCATTTACGTCATCCGTCATGAACCCACCAATATCCGTCGTCCACCAGGGAATCCCCGCAAGCCCCATATTAAGACCGCACTGCAATTGATCGGCAAATGCCTCAAAGGTACTAGGCACATCCCCTGACCAGATTACATTCCCATATTTTTGCGAGCCCGCCCAAGCACAACGGAGTAAATTTACAACAGGGCGATTCTCCTTTTTCATCTCTTCATAGAAGGCACGGCTGTACATTTGCGGATAAAGATTGCTTACGCTAAGGGCTGGCCCTGCACTATACCGATAATTTTCAAAATCATACACACCATAATCGGGCTCTGCGTTGTCCAGCCAAAAAGCATCAATGCCCAAATCGTAATAATTTTTCTTGCATACCTCCCAAATGTATTGACGCGTCTTTTTATTGAATGGGTCAATTTCCACACAGTCACCCTGGTAATCATAGGTCTGTGCCGCACCTCGCTCTGTCTTGATGAGTAATCCTTGTTCCATCATCGGTCCAAAGTTTTCGCTCTTTCGGTCTACCGAAGGCCATATTGATACGATAACCTTGATTCCCATTGCGTGAAGCTCGTCAACCATAGCCTTAGGGTCTGGCCAGTACTCTGCATCAAATTTCCAGTCGCCTTGCACGGTCCAATGGAAAAAGTCAATCACAATCTGGTCAATCTGAATGCCTTCCTTCTGATATTGACGTGCTACCGAAAGTACCTCCTCTTGTGTACGGTATCTAAGCTTACACTGCCAAAGTCCCATTAAATCTTCCGGAAACATATCCGCGCGCCCTGTAACGGCGGTATAGTTTTCCACAATCTGCTTTGGGGTATCCGCCACCGTGACCCAGTAATCCATCTCTTTGGTCGACCTTGCAATCCACTCGGTATAATTTTTACCAAAGGTGGCACGACCGACCGCTGGGTTGTTCCAAAGAAAACCATATCCCAAGGAGGATACCGCAAAAGGAACCGTAATTTGAGAGTTCCGCTGCGCAAGTTCCAAAACACAGCCCTTTAAGTCCATATCACGTTGCTGATATTGTCCCATCCCAAAGATTTTCTCTCTTGTATTGCTTTCAAATTTCACGCACAAAGAATAATCACTTCCGCCTATGATTCCCTTCCATTCACGGTTAATCACCTTTAGACAGCGACTTTCTTTCGAAAGTGTGCCATCGTACATACGAAAATATTCGCGAAGAAACAACGTATCGTCTTTATAAAAAGAAAGGATTCCCACAAAATTCACAACCACCTTTATACGACCATTTGTAATCGAAGCAATCTCACGCTGGTCAATCGTTCCATCTCCTACCCAGTGATCTTCTTTTTCAATCTTTACGATACTCTCACGTGTGTCCACACATTCCGTCAGTGCCCAATCATTTCCACTGAACTTATCAAACATCGTCGCCGATACTCGAACCGAGTCCTTGCCCCATGCTTCGATTCGTCCCATTTCTCCATTATGATAAAACACCAGCGCCCCATTATCCTCTACAAATTTCATAATACGACCTCCTTTGAATCACTTGTTTTTTCTTCCTATAATGATATAATAATCTATAATTTACACTATTTCTTCTGAAATACTCTGCATTATTGATACGATTCTACGATATTACAGGTATTTCAATTCTCGATTCTTGTACTTATTTTTTACAAGCACTACCAGGAAGGAGTACGATATGAAATATGAAATGATTGCATCTTTTGCGAACAAAGAACAGCGCCAACACAGCTCGTCTTTGGTTCCTTATAGTATCTATGAATGTCAGATACCCGATTTGTTTCCAAATGTACCGATGCATTGGCATAATGAGTTTGAACTGGATTATATCGTACAAGGAAAGGGTGTGTTCATCTGCGGTGACGAGCATTTTCCAGTAAATAAGGGAGACGTGGTCTTGATTTCTCCCAATACGCTGCATGCCGCGTATCCATCTGCACCTAAGAGTCTGCATTACATCGCCTTTGTTTTCCATGCCAACATGCTTGGACTATCCGGTAACGATCGCAGCAGTACGCACTGCATCCTCCCTCTTACCACTGGTAAACTACGTGTGAATCAAAAATACAGTGTAAGCCACCCGGATTATCCGACTATACGCGCTCTGACAGAGACGGTCATTCGATGTGCACATAAAAATAACTCCTATGATGACCTTTTACTAAAAAGCGCTCTCCTTCAGCTTTTTTGGTATTTTGAAAAAGCAGAGAATTTATCTTTAAGCCAGGACAAAGAAATCAGCTATTCTTCCCTCATTCGCCCCGCACTTGAGCATATTACCTATTACTATCGGTATCCCATTACAATCGTCGAGCTAGCATCTAAATGTGCCATCAGTCCGAGTCATTTTATGAACTCCTTCAAAAAGGCCGTTGGCTGCAGTGCTCTAGAATATCTGACCCACCTTCGAATCAAGGCCGCTTGCACAGCCCTAATTGAAACAACGGATGATATCGCAACCATTTCTTTTAATTGCGGCTTTCATAACCTGTCCAATTTTAATCGACAGTTTAAGAAAATCACTGGCATCTCTCCCAGGGAATACCGTAAGCGTTGAATGCTATGTAATCTAGTCACAGAACGATTTGTTTCTTTGTATTATACTGAAATGCAATATAAACGTAGGAGGTTTTATGCATGAGCAAACGAAATATAATTACTTATCTGATTGGCGGAGCGGCAGGAATTCTGGCTGGTTATCTTTATTATGCAAAAATCGGATGTTTATCTGGCAGCTGTCCCATTACCTCAAACCCACTCCATTCCTCAATTTATGGGCTGATTATAGGGCTTCTTCTCGCCTCAGTGTTCACGGAGTCCAAAAAATAAGCCTATTCGGAAAGGATAGGAATCAATACTTCGATTCTACTATTTCCCTTTTCATCGGTCTTTTCACCATATCTGACGTAGTCAATTCTTGCATTCTCGTTGAGTTGACAATTTGAATGAGGAAACCACTCCTTGTATATATAGTCTAACACTGGCTGCATAGAGTCCTTTGCTTTTCCATGATAGATAAAAGCAACATAGTTTCCTGCTGGAATCTTTCGAACAGACATTCCAGGGGCAATCTCCTCTGCTTTGCTTACCTCGGCTGCGGCATAATAATCAAAGGCAAG
>JASKJZ010000212.1 GCA_030154385.1 Clostridiales bacterium | reverse complement strand
TTCTTTCAGTTTTTTCACCTGTTTTCAATGGTGAAATTAATTTGCTCTTTTGTACGCTCACAACCATTATAATATAAAATCAAAAACAATACCATTCATCCTCACAGATTAAATGGTATTGTCTTTTTTTACTTCTGTTTTGGCATAATTAAGAATTTCATGGTAGGGTAGCTTAGTATTACCTGTACCAGGATGTTTAATACATTTGCAAGGGTTGGTACCACTCCGGTTGGTATCCCGATTTGGATGAATAACTGTTGGCTATAGGCGGGTAAAGCAGCCGATACAATAACAAGAACTACTGCAAGCAGTATGTATTTTGGTACTGCAGATGCAAATGCTGCATTGGATTTAAATACCCAGTTCTTCTGTACAAAAAAGTTCACCGTTTGCGCCGCTGCCGTTGCAATTAAAAAGCTTAAAAATCCACCAAGCATTAAGCTTGCCTTTGACGTATAGTCAAAGATGAAAAAATGAAATGGAATTTCTTGCAAGCGTTTGAAGATAAATCCAGTCCCAATCCACATCACAACAAAGTTCGTAACAGTTGCACAATTCGACAACAGATTAAATAGAATAAATTCCCATAAATCTGGATGTGCTTCGATCCATTTTTTTATCGCGTTCATTGATTGCTTCCTCCTGCTAATTTCTTTTCGTATGCTTTATTTCGTTTTCTGTTGCGGAAGAATCCACCGATTATTTTCCCCACGCCTTTGAAAAAATGACCGTTTACTACCGTTAACATTCCTTCTACCATCTCCATGCTGACCATTCCAGCCGTCATCTTAGCTAATGCTCGAAACGGCATGTTGTAAATAAATAAAATATTGAGATCTGGTTTTCCTTTTTCTTCACTTTTTGTCTTAAGTGCCGTTAAGCATTTATAGATGAATCTTGCCAGTCCGCTTTTTGCATAATACATCTGGCAGATGGCATCATTTTTCCCAAGCTTACCAGACCATTTTCCAGATGGAATCGGATGGCCTAACAGCTCCTCGAAGTCTTTATCTGAAATATGCTGTATAATTCCCGTATAATAATATGGAAGAAGTGCCGGATTATAAGGGTATTGATTTGTGGTTCCTTCCACAAAAAGCTCTGCTTCCTGACGAATATCACGAACACTTGCTCCAATCATTACTTTATAGGTGCCCATTTCAATTTCCCAACGATTGGTCTGCACATTCCAATATCGGAAGGTCTTATCATCAAATGGGATATGAACTATCTTTTGTTCTCCTGCCTTTATAAACACCTTTTGAAAGCCCTTTAGTTCCTTTGCAGGTCGAAATACAATTGCATTGCCAAGACTAATATACATTTGAACAACTTCCGCGCCATCACAGCTTCCTGTATTTTCAACAACAACCGTAGCTCCATGTTTGTCAACTGACAGGTCACGATAGGTAAATTCGGTATACGATAATCCAAATCCAAACGGATATTGGACACGCACTTTACTGCTCTCATAATAACGATAACCAACATAGATACTCTCGCGGAATTCTGCATTTCGTTCGGTACTTGGAAAATGACGGAAAGCCGGTGTATCTTCGTAACGAATTGGATAAGTCTCATTTAAACGACCCGATGGATTTACCTGTCCCATCACAAGATCCATCAGAGCACTTGCTCCTGCCTGACCAGTAAGATAGCCATGAAGGATTGCCTGACAGCTATTCTGCCATGGCATCTCGATTGCAGAGCCTGCACTGATAATTCCTACAACTGGCGTATTAAGCTGTGCCAAACTCTGAAGCAGTTCGATTTGGTTTTGCGGAATTCTCATATGGTTTCGATCCAAGCCTTCCGATTCGCTGATTTCATCTAATCCGAAACAGAAAAGAACCACATCTGCCATTGCCGCAATATCCATTGCCGCCTTTTTCATCGCATCATCTTCTTCTCCCGTTCGATGATAACCACGCGCTGTGCCAATCAATAAAATATCGTATTGTTCCATGATATGCTCAAAGTTTTCCACCTGCGTTGGATTTACGAGTGAAGAGCCTGCCCCCTGGTATCTTGGCTCGACTGCAAAATCTCCAATTAAAGCAACCTTAACGCCAGCCTTTAGCGGCAAAATATTATTTTCGTTCTTTAAAAGCACAGCACTTTCTGCTGCTGCCCTTCGTGCTAGCTGATGATGGGCTTCTTTGTCGAACTCCTTCTTTGCTCCTCGTTTACCAAGTGTCAATACCGCATCCAAAAGGTCATCCACGACAGCGTCAAGCTCTTTCATAGAAAGGGTTCCCTCCCGAATGGCAGCTACAATTTCTCTTGCAGAATCTAAACCAGGTGTTGGCATCTCTAAGTTAGAGCCAGCCGCAACGCCCTTTACATGATCGTTAGAACCGCCCCAGTCGGTAACCACAATCCCATCAAAGCCCCATTCTTTGCGGAGAATCTCGGTTAACAAATGCTTATTCTCATTGGCGTATTCTCCATTTATTTCATTGTAGCTGGACATAATGGCTTTCGCGCCGCCTTCTTTTACTGCAATTTCAAATCCAGTCAGATAAATCTCCCTTAAGGTTCTCTCGTCTAAAACAGAGTTCATCGCCATACGGCGAAGCTCCTGGCTATTCACTGCAAAATGCTTGGGGCATGCATATACATTGTGACTTTGTATGCCTTTCACATAAGCTGCCGCCATCTTCCCAGACAAATAAGGATCTTCTGAAAAATACTCAAAATTTCGACCACATAGTGGACTTCTCTTTATATTAAGTCCTGGCCCTAGTAAAATATCTACTTCTAATGCTTCTGCTTCTTCTCCAAGTGCTTCTCCAATCTGTTGCCCCAGGCTCACATCCCAGCTATTCGCAATCGTTGCAGCGGTCGGAAAACAGGTTGCCGGCAACGATTCATTTAACCCAAGATGGTCTCCTGCCCCTGCCTGCTTTCGAATCCCATGCGGTCCATCTGCACAATAGATGGATGGCAGGTTATGCCTTTTAAACTCTCTTGTTTCCCATTCTCCTTTTCCACTTAAGAATGCAGCTTTTTCTTCTAAGGTCATGTTCTCAATTAAGTCTGCGTGTTTCATTCTATTTCTTTCCTTTCATAAATCACCACGTGCGTTTAGAAAAACAGCAGTGGCTGCATCATAGCGTCCACTGCTATTTTCCCTAATTTCAGGAAGCCTTCTGCATTTTATTAGCTTTGTATTTTTTTAGAGCAAAAACCTCTAGCAATACAAGCAATGCTGCAAATATAATATCAATAATGATTGCTGCAATCTGCCAAGCCATCAATCCGGATGTCATATTTTCTGGTTCGTAAGCACGGCTATTTACAACGGTGTACATAATATTCTTGACCGCGGTACGCATCCCTTTGATTGACGTAGCGCTCTTTGTGTCCGTTACATGGTTTGTCTCGGTATCATAGGCTACTAGCATACAGTCGTTTCCATTTCGGATCATACGGTCTGCGTCCTGATAACCATATACACCAAAGTAATCGGTCAGCACAAATCCACGAAATCCCCATTCCGAACGAAGCACCGTATTGAGCAATGCACTGCACGCACCAGCTGGCTGTGTTCCTATGTAGTTAAACGCAGACATAACAGCTTTTGCTCCACCCTGTTTTACCGCTATTTCGAACGGTTTTAAATAGATTTCACGAATGGCCTGTTCATTCGACCAGGTTAATAACATATTGGTTCGATTCGTTTCCTGGTCATTTAAAGCAAAATGCTTAATATAAGCATAAACACCATACTTTTCAGCACCAATAACAGCATTTGCTGCCATTTCACCCGCTAGTAAACCATCTTCTGAGTAGTACTCAAAATTACGTCCTGCAAATGCACTGCGGTGTGTATTCATTGCAGGTGCATACCAGCCAGAAACGCCCATTTCATCTGCCATCATACCAATACTTTCACCAAACGAAAGCGCAAGATCGGTATTCCATGTATTCGCTATCATAACTGCCGAAGGGAAGCCTACGGATCCGATGCCTGTAAAATTATTATTAATAGAAGCTGGTCCATCGCAATCAATGGTTGATACTTTTCCAACACTTGAGGCTGCCATCGTCTGGTATCCGCCAAGTGCAATCATCGAATCCATATCCGAAATGGTAAGCTGGTCTAATAAAGTCTCCCATTTTTCATCGTCATAATCCGCTCCGCGAAGCTGGGAAAGCTCCATTTTGTTATCTGCTCCGGTGGTTGGCATTTCATCTTCATTGTTATTATAATCTTCTGGGTTGTAGTTACTGTTATTCATAAATAAGCTGACGGTTTGATCAGAAGCTACTAAACTAGCTGGTGCAGCAGTTGCAGTTTCATAGTTTGCAAAACCATCTGCTCTGGAAAGATAAGTAACCTCTCCCTGATCTGCAAAATCAAACTGATTTGTTGCTACTGTTTCATCCGTCGAACGTGGATTTGACTCATTGTATACAATCGTATTTGCAACGTTGTAAGTTTTTTCGTCAATGATGTTATGGGAATCTGTTCGAATCGAGATTCCATAATCACCCGCTTCTAATACATAGGCCTTTGCATTATTTTCATCATAGCTTGCCATGTCTTCCGCATTTAATGTAATTGTAATTGTTTCAGATGCACCTGGCTCTAATACTTCTGTTTTATCAAAAGCAATTAAATTTGCCGCTGCTTTCTCAATTCCACCGTTTGTATAAGGAGGATTGTAATATACTTCCACTACATCTTTACCAGCAACAGTACCCGTATTTGATACCGTTACATCAAATGTAATCGTTCCGTCTTTCTCAGAAATGTCACTCATTTCTTGCTGAAAACTTGTATAAGAAAGTCCATAACCAAACGGATATAACACGGACTTATCATAGTCAATCAAGCCTTCCAATGCTGCTGTTTCATAGAAACGATATCCCACATAGATTCCTTCTGCGTAGTTTACAAAATTAGGTGAATTTTCAGCTCCCGTGAATCCATCTACATAGGTATAATCTTTCATATTATCATACTGAAAACTACCAATATTGTTGTATTCTGGTGTTGCGGTTAAATCTGCTACAAAAGTGTCGGTTGTCTTAGCGGAAGGATTTACACTTCCATTTAGTACTTCACCGAGTGCTTCAAAACCAGACTGACCCGTTCCAGGACACCATATTGCACCCTTAATTTGGCTATACTCATTAATAAAACCAAGC
>JASKJZ010000211.1 GCA_030154385.1 Clostridiales bacterium | reverse complement strand
AAAATATTGCGCTTCTTCCAAGAGAAGATGCCAGATATCCGAATAGAGCTAAAGTGCAATCTGATGCACCGATACTTCTTTATTGGAGAGGAACACTTAAAAATATGAACCATACAGTTGGAATTGTAGGGGCAAGACGTTGTACACAAGAGGCAAAACAAAAAGCTATAAAGGCGGCAGAAGAATGTGTGAAAAGAGAAAATGCCATCATATCAGGGATGGCAAAAGGGATTGATTCCTATGCGCATACTGCATGCTTGCGTTCTGGTGGATATACAGTCGCAATTCTTGGAAACGGATTGGATATCTGTTATCCCAGTGAACATATAAAATTAATGGAAAGCATTTTGGAAAATGGACTGTTAATATCAGAGTATCCACCAGGCAAAGCACCGACTAAATATAACTTTCCGCAAAGAAATCGGTTGATTAGTGCTTGGTCGGATCAGCTGATTGTGATTGAACCAGGAAAAGGAAGCGGAGCGCTTATAACAGCAGATTTTGAAAAGAAGTATGGGCGAAAAGTTATGATTCTCTAGGGTACGGTCAGTTAGTAAATACTTTCATGCGCCAGAATGATCCGGAGGAAGAGTCGATTAGTCTGAAATAAAAAAACAGGCATTCGCCATAACTGGAATGTGCCTGTAATTTTGTAATTTATTTTCGGTTTGGGGTAGTTAGCTTCCACTAAATTTAGCGATTATCATATAGTTTATGTATGATATGTTCACAGAAGAAAAATACAATAACTTCCTTTCTCTTAAGCGAGAGGCAACCACTTTTGATCCTTCTCACTTAAAATCAAGTCACTGCCATCCCTAAGATGATATCCACTACTCGTGGCATTACCAGGGTAATCCCCTATCACCTGTGGCCACACAATCCCAATATTTGGATCATTCCATGCAAGACCGCCCTCATCATTTGGGTGATAAAAGTCCGTGCATTTATAGCAAAACTCGGCGGTATCCGATAGGACTAAAAATCCGTGGGCAAACCCTTGTGGAATATAAAACTGCTTCTTATTCTCCTCGGTCAGTTCGATACCATACCATTTTCCATAAGTCTTAGACTCTTTTCTAAGGTCAACGGCTACATCAAATACAGAGCCTTTGATGACACGTACGAGCTTTCCCTGCGGATATTGTTTTTGATAATGAAGACCGCGCAGCACACCTTTTACGGAGCAGGATTGATTGTCTTGTACAAAGTCCATTGTGAGGCCAGCTTCTTGCATCTCCCGTTTATGATAGGTTTCCATAAAGTACCCCCTTTCATCTCCGTGCACCGCAGGTGTTATAACACACAGGCCTTCAATGTCTGCTACATTTTTTTCTACTTTGATCTGTCCCATTTCAAATCTCTCTTTCTAATAATTATTCTGCTACAAAAATCAAATTAATTGCGACTAAAATTCCAGTTCATTTAGATAACGCTTGAGTGCGTCCTGCCATGTGGGGAGGGGTGTAAACCCGTGTTCCTTAAGTTTTTGTTTATCCAGTCGGCTATTGTTTGGGCGCGCTGCTTTGGAGATACCGTAATCCTTCGTTGAGACAGGAAAGAGCGTTAGATTTTCCTCTGCATATTCTGTTCGACCAAGAAGAGACGCCTGGCGAAAAATCTCCTTTGCAAAATCATACCAGCTGATATAGCCAAGCTTTGTACCATCCGCAGAATATCCGGCAGATTCCTCTTCTTCATTGGAGGGAATCAATTCGGAGTTTGTTGCATGATAGTAGCCGTATTGATCACTGACCACCATATCACAAAGCAGCTTAGCTAAGTCATAGGTATAGGTAGGTGTTCCGATTTGATCATCAACTACCTTCAGTGTCGGATGAGTCTTAGCTACGTTTAACATGGTCTTTATAAAGTTAGTTCCATTTTTTCCAAATACCCAGGCGATTCGAACGATAAAGTAACGAGTAAGTAGCTCGGAGACAGCTTGTTCGCCTAAAAGCTTTGTTGTTCCATAATGATTGAGCGGTGCATATGCTTTACAGTCGGGAAGCCAAGGTATAGTGCCATCCCCTGGAAATACATAATCCGTCGAGATATACATAAGCTTACAGCCGTCAGGCTTAATTTTTTCTAATTTATTTACTGCCTCTGCGATATTCTGGGTTCCCTTTGCATTTACAAGGGTGACGAGTTCTTTTTTATCGTCCTCTTCGGCTAAATCAACTGCCGTCCAGGCGGCGCAGTGGACGATTGCATCGGGGGCTGCATCCAAGATTGCGGCTTCGACCGCACAAGCATCCGTGATATCCAAAGCTACATAGGGGACGGTAGACAACAGCGAATCCTTTGACCCTGCTTCCCAAGAAGGAGCAAGGTCGGAGGCTATGCAGGTAAAGGTAGGACTGCCTTGTTGATTTCTATGAACCAATTCCATGATGACATCATAGCCTAATTGCCCGGCAACGCCGGTGACGAATAGTTTCATATCGAAAACTCCGATCGATTTCCATACATGGTTTCATAGTAGGTTTGGTATTCCCCGGAAAGGATGGTTTTCCACCAGTCCTCATGGTCTAAATACCACTGGATGGTTTTCTTGATGCCATCGGCAAATTTGGTTTCTGGCAACCAGCCTAGCTCCTGATGTATTTTTGTGGGATCAATTGCGTAGCGCATATCGTGTCCTTTTCGGTCAGTTACATAAGTGATGAGGCTTTCTGGCTTTCCAAGCTCCTTGCAGATGATTTTTACGATATCTATATTTGTCATTTCATTGTGTCCGCCGATGTTATAGACCTCACCAACGCGTCCATTGTGGAGGATGAGGTCAATCGCCTTGCAGTGATCTTCCACATAGAGCCAATCTCTCACATTTTCACCCCTTCCATATACAGGAAGTGGTTTATCATGCAGCGCATTCGCAATCATCAGGGGAATCAGCTTTTCTGGAAAGTGATAAGGTCCGTAGTTGTTGCTGCAGCGACTGATAGTCACAGGAAGACCGTAGGTGCGGTGGTAGGCTAGTACGAGAAGGTCAGCACCTGCTTTTGAGGAGCTGTAAGGACTGCTGGTATGGATCGGGGTCTCCTCCGTAAAAAAGAGCTCTGGTTGGTCGAGGGGCAGGTCACCGTATACTTCGTCCGTGGAGACTTGATGATAACGGGTGATACCATAAGTTCTGCAAGCGTCCATAAGAACGGCAGTTCCTTTGATGTTTGTGTCCAAAAAGACCTCTGGATTTTCAATCGAACGGTCTACATGGCTTTCCGCTGCAAAGTTTACCACGATATCAGGATGCTCTTCTTCAAAGAGCTGGTAAACAGCGTTACGATCGGTGATGCTTTCCTTAACAAAACGGAAATTTTCATGCTCCATGACGGGAGCCAGAGTGGATAGATTACCAGCATAGGTCAGACAATCCAGACAAACGATGCGATAATCGGGATATTTATCTAGCATGTGAAATATGAAGTTTGAGCCGATAAAACCAGCTCCTCCTGTTACGATAATAGTCATAAGTCCTCTTTTCTGTGCATGCTTGCACGTATATGTATTCGTATGGTATCAATGAAGGGTATCTAAGTATTTTCCATCTAATACATCTTTTAAATATTGTCCATATTGATTTTTCTTAAGGATCTCATATATTTTAAGAACCTCTTCCTTGGAAATCCAGCCGTTTAAGTAAGCAATTTCTTCCAGGCATGCAATTTTGCGATGCTGATGGCTTTCCATCGTTTTTACAAAGGTGGTTGCTTCGACAAGGCTTTCATGAGTACCAGTATCGAGCCAGGTAAAGCCCTGACCTAGCAGCTCTACATTTAGATTTTCATTTTCTAAATAGATGCGGTTTAGGTCAGTTATTTCGAGTTCACCGCGTGCACTAGGTTCCAGATTTTTAGCATACTCGATGACGCGATTGTCGTAGAAATAAAGGCCTGTGACACAATAGTTGCTTTTGGGCTGTGCTGGTTTTTCTTCTATGGTGACAGCTTTTCCTTCTTCGTTAAAGGACACGATACCAAAGCGCTCGGGATCATCCACATAATAACCAAAAACGGTAGCGCCTTTTCCATTTTCAGCATTTTCCCGTGCTGCCTGTAAGCGCTTATTAAGACCATGCCCTGCAAAAATATTGTCTCCAAGAATCATGGCAACGGTATCATCACCAACAAATTCTTCTCCAATGATAAAGGCTTGTGCAAGCCCATCCGGGCTTGGCTGTATGGCATAGCTTAGGTTGACACCAAATTGATGTCCATCGCCTAAGAGTTCCTGAAACCTTGGGGTGTCAGAAGGAGTTGAGATGATCAGGATATCTCGTATGCCTGCATTCATAAGTACAGACATTGGATAGTAGATCATGGGTTTGTCATATATCGGCAATAGTTGTTTGGAGGTGACCATCGTTAATGGGTATAAGCGTGTTCCAGAGCCTCCGGCTAGTATGATTCCTTTCATATGTACTCTCCTCGTTGTGTGTTTTATTTATTATCATTATAAAAGGTGCCCTTAGGGCACCTGCAAGTATTTTTTAATTTATTTTTTTTCGCATAGAAAAATACCAGCATCCTTCGTTATGGTAAATCCATTCGCTGTCTTTCTTTTTACAAAGGTCTGAAATTCCTTGTAGCGGTCCAAAAGATATTGCATTTGGTTCCCATGGCAGGAAAGGACGTATGAGATAAGGGGCTCTGCATCGGGGATGCATAGAGCATCTTCATAGGATAGCCATGTTATGTTCTCAAAGAAGGGAGATAGGATTTTTCTGCCGTTTTCTCGTCCAAATCGTTGATAGAGTTTGTCGGCTGACAGCACAATGCGTTCGTCAAATTCTGTGACTAGTAGGCTGACTTCCTTCATATGGTTGCTTCCATAGGTACTACAGATAAAGCGACCACCTGGTTTTAAGACGCGCCAGGCCTCTTTGCAGGCTTTTACTATGTCCTGGCAGTAGAACAGGACATGGTTTGCCACAACAAGATCAAAAGAGGCATCGGGATAAGGAATATGTTCGCAGTCAAAGGCGGCAAAGGAGAATCGGGGGTCAGTGGTGCCGATACTTCTTCTGGCATCGCGAAGCATCCCATCGGATTGATCCGATAATATGATTTGTATCTTGCTTGGGATGTGATCTTGATTGGTCTTCCAAAAGGTTCCGTCTCCACAGCCAACTTCTAAGACCTGCATCGAAGGGGTCAGAGC
>JASKJZ010000210.1 GCA_030154385.1 Clostridiales bacterium | reverse complement strand
CCTACAAAACGAAAAGGTGGATAATATATTATGACAAATGTAGTGATTATTGGAAATGGTCCTGCAGGAATTTCAGCAGCCTTATATACAACAAGAGCAGGAATTGATACAACAATTATCGGAAAGGATTATGGCGCACTAGGCAAAGCCTCGGAGATTGAAAATTATTATGGTTTCAGTGCGCCCATATCCGGAAAGACTTTGATTACAGAAGGAATCGAAGGAGCACGCAGACTTGGGGCACACATTGTATCCGACGAGGTTTTGGGTATATCCTATGATAATAAACTAACCGTTACCACAAATCGTGGCATATATGAAGCAGATCGTGTTATTCTAGCTACTGGTGCTGCCAGAACAGCACCAAAAATCAAAGGTTTAACGGAATATGAGGGTCATGGTGTCAGCTACTGCGCAGTATGCGATGCATTCTTTTATCGTGGCAAGGATGTCGCCATTTTAGGCAATGGACAATATGCCTTACACGAAGCACTGGAACTGCTTCCTACTTCAAAATCAGTTACAATCCTTACCAATGGAACAAAACCTGAATTTGAATCTCCTGCAAACATAAAGATTAACACCAGTATCATTGACTCCATTAGTGGTAATGATATCGTGGAACATGTCAACTTTCTGACCGGGGAGAAGCTTCCTGTCTCTGGCCTGTTCGTTGCAATTGGGGTAGCTGGCAGTGTTGATTTGGCGAAGAAAATCGGTGCCCAAACACACCATAATAAAATACTTGTAGATGAACACATGTCTACCAAAATACCTGGTCTTTATGCTGCCGGAGACTGTACGGGCGGACTCTTACAGATATCCAAGGCCGTATACGAAGGTGCAAAAGCAGGTACTGAAATAATAAAACATGTAAGAAGCCATTCACAAAAAATAAGTGCATAATACCTTAGTCCATTTCGAGTGGTGATTCTGTAGCCACACTGACCATATTTCTTCCATTTTTTTTACTCTTGTACAGCGCAATATCAGAGGCTTTAACTAATTCCTTTGCTTCCCTTTCGCCAGATGGAATAGTTGAAGAAACCCCCAGGCTTACGGTAACGATTCCTCTTTCAACTGCTTTATGTTCAATTGCAAGTGAACTTATCGCCAACCGCATTTTTTCCGCTATCGCATAGGCCTTCTCTAAACCAACACAGGTGATTACCACAAACTCCTCTCCACCATAACGTGCTATTATATCCCGACTTCGATTAATTTGCTTCTCAAGTGTCGAAGCAACCAAACAAAGGCAAGCATCACCTTCTTGATGACCATAATAGTCGTTGTATTTCTTGAACTGGTCAATATCAATCATTATGATTGATATTGGCTGCTTCAATTTTGCATACTCTCCCCATTTCTGTGTAAGCACAGTATCAAAATATCTTCTGTTATTAATTTTCGTTAATCCATCTATTTGAATCAATTCTTCAAGCTTTTGATTTGCGATTTCCAAATGCATCGTCCGCTCTTTTACCTTCTCCTCTAGTTCTAAGGCATGGATCTCCAGTTGTTTATGTGTCTGCGCTATTTCCTTGCTGATTTTGTTAAAGGTTTTCGCTAAGTTTCCCAATTCATCTTTTGATATCACTTCAATTGAAATATCATAATTTTGGTCGCTTATCTGATCAAGCCCCTTCCAAATCAGCCGAATCTGCTTTGTTTTCTGTACGGTATAAAATACGGTTGCCACAATACTGATTACTGCAAATATTAATGACAAAACAATGGTATAGGCAATTGTTTTCTTCGAGAGGGTATTAATCTCGCTATTCATTCTATTTTTTATACGCCTGATGTCATTGGTTGGAATAATTGTCACGATATATAGACTATCCGAAACAATAGCCTCTCCATTCCAACGATTATAGTCTGTTATTTTTTCAGATGCCATAATATAATTTTTGCGGCTATTTGAAAATTTTATTAATTTCGTTTCACTTGCATCGGTTAGTGCATCTACTGACTTGGATAGCTCCTTTATCCCGCTATTTTTTAGATTCCAATTCAAGACTTCAACTCCTGAATTACTCTTCGCAGTTTCAGTTAATTCCAATTCTTTAACTATTGTATTCGAAGCATCAATGATATCTCCGTTGCTTTAAATCAAAAAAGTGAATCCTGATTTCTCTTCTTTTTCATCATTTAGCATACCCGTTAAATAAACAATATTATAATCAACCGCTGCTGCTCCAAAATTCTTGGTGCGCTCTTTATTCCATACCGGAGCAAAAAATGTAATCATTAACCCAGTTCCTCCTGCATCCTTATAAAGAGGTGTTAACGTTACTTGTTCGTCCGTATTATTTAATCTATCATCTGCATTTTGAATCCATTCCTGCCAGGATTCGACCATTCCGGGAAAGAAAAAATCCCACCAATTCTGTTCGTTATGACCAGGATATAATTCATCAAAAAGCTCTGGCATCTGTGCCCAAGGTGTCACAAGCATTACAGGCGTCTCTTTTGGTCCAACTACATAATACCAACCTTTTTTAGTACCATTTACACCAACTTCCTGCAAAACATCCAATACAGGTGATATACGTGAAATATAATGCTCTGTCTCTTGCTTAATCGAACCATCCTTGTTATGAAGATACCCCCATACGCTTATACTCACATTCAACTCATTATCCGCTAAATTTGACCAATTTCCATCCGCGTGGTATTCCATATGCTGCATGATCCAATCATAGTATTCGGAACGAAGATCCAATGCATTTTCATTTTTGTTATCAATTCGTTCTTGTACATCTGCGCGGAGGATATTTAATTCGTTCTCTATCCCCTCTATTTTTAATTGTATTTTTTCTTTTTCATCGTGATTCCTTACATGAACAGTTTGGGAATACATGGAATCAATCGTATCCGTCGTCATATTGGATATATTTTCCTTCATCTTACTAACCATATTTGCTATCACGAGTAATGAAAATATAACAATGATGATAGCTGGCACTATCGTTAATAATATAATTTTCAACGTAAAGTTTGAACGAAAAGTTATGTTAAATATTTTACTTTTTTTCACCGATTTACAATCCTTTCCTGCGTTCATCCGATACGTTATCGCCTCTTATGCCGCCTATCTTACCTTTGCGAGCTCCTTCATATCACGATTGAGCGTTTCAACCTGCTTTCCAATCTGTTGCGTTGTAGTAAGGTTCTGGTCTGTTGTTTCCATGGTCTGCTGTGTATGCGATGCCACTTCCTCACTGATACCAGAAAGAGTCTGGATACTGTCGACAATCTGTCTGTTATTGTCCTCAAGCTGCTGCATGGTTTGTACGGATTGTACGGATTGTTTTGCTACCTTTGCAATACTCTTTTCCATCCCTGCGAAAGAATCCTGTACGTCTTGTACCAGTGTGTATTGCTCCTTATTGTTTTTCATCAGTTTATCGACCACTTTGGAAACCTCGTCTGTTTCCAAATTCAATTCGTTCAGGATTTGCTCGATATTTTTTGTCGCTTCCTGCGTTTGGTTGGCAAGACTTGTGATTTCCTCTGCCACCACTGCAAATCCTCTTCCTGCATCCCCTGCTCTTGCAGCTTCAATTGAGGCATTAAGCGCAAGTAAATTGGTCTGCATCGCAATACCCTGAATCAGGGTTATGATTCCAATTGCATTGCCTGATTTTTCGGATAAAACATCCATTTTCTTTTGCACGGCAATACTCTCACTCTCGCTATCCTTTGCATGTGACATCAAATGATCTACCTGCAAGACACCCGTATCAATGCTTTGCTTGGAGGACTGATTAATCTGATTGATTTCCTCCGAAAATTTACGAGCCTCTTGAATGCGGTTATGAATTGCAGAAGTCATATCCATTTGTTCTTGTAATGCCTGTGCAGTCTGAGAGGTTCCTCCTGACAGTTCCTGCATTGCACTTTGTGTACGGGAAAGCGACTGAATCAAGGTATCAACAGCAGACTCTATTTCACCCGTATAGGTGTTAGCGCGTTCCGTTGCATGTGCAATCTGATCTAACATTTCACCTTGTGTTTGCTCTCTCTTTAACAAGGCCGCCAGCTTCTCCTGATTGATATGATCGGACACTCTGGCTGCTATCGAAGCAAGCACAGTGCACAAAATAATTGCTGCCATTTGGATTTCATAATTTGCAATTTCATCTGCACTATTTTGTTTTAATATAAGAATATGATAAATTACGGCTAGAAAATTAACTGGAATAATAATTAGAGAAAAGCGGTAGATTAATTTGTAATTATTACAGATCATAAGTATAGAAAGCATCGGAAGTATGTAAACAAAACTAAGCATTGTATCGCTGGTAAGCAAAGCAAATACATACAATATGGTATAACCAAACGCTACTAGATATGGTAAATTGGAGCGTTCCTTGTTTTTTCGGTAACAAAACCACGTATAGACATATGGAAGAATACCCAAAAGTAAAAATACCCCGTAATACGGAAGTGTGCGCTGTCCCTTCAATACCTCCAGACCATAAGCTAAAACTAATACAGCAAGGATTGTAAGCCATCCTCCCATCAAAACTTTATTAATTCGCTGCGCTTCATTTTTCATCGTTCTTACCCATATCCCTTTCCATTTTTTTGTAAAAAGCCCCACATAAACCTTTTTATAATTTGCTAAATTATACCATTTTTTTTGTGTCTTTACTACTGGAAAGTGACAACGAGAGACAAAAAAAAGCAAAAAAGAACTCTCTATAAAGAGAGTCCCTAATTCCATTCCTTCCATATTTCGGGTTGATATCCTATCGTTGCTTTCTTTCCATTTCGCACAATCGGTGTCTTTAAAAGCTGCTGATTTTCAAATACTTTCGCTTCCTTATCCTCTTCCACTAAATATTTTACAAGTAAGAGTGTCTTTTGATCCCTGCAATTATCATCGATTAAAGCATCCAGCCCTCCTACTGCCTGCAAAACGTTTGTAAACTCCCCTTTGCTCATTTCTTTTTCCTTTAAATTAATAAGCTGAAAAGATATACCCCTTTCTTTAAAATAACGCTGCGCCTTTTTTGTATCAAAACACTTATTGGTTCCAAAGATCTGTATATTCAAATTTACTTCCTCCACATTTCTTCGATTTCACTCGCTGGAACTGGCCGGCTATAATAATAACCTTGCCCAATATCACAATTGGTTCCAACTAAAAATTCTTTTTGTGCCATGGTTTCAATAC
>JASKJZ010000209.1 GCA_030154385.1 Clostridiales bacterium | reverse complement strand
CGGCGTACAATGGAACGCTGGCCGCAAGGTTAGGCCTTTTTAATGATGGACTACTTGGATCTGATACGGATCTTGGAACCTATGGAACCATACCCAAAATCAGTTCTACGCAAACGAACGACCGATGGACAAAAGAGGATGAACTTGCATTCCAGTCCATGCTTTGTCAGTACGTTCCAAATGGAGGCGAGGTCGTGATTGACAATCCTCTCAACGATTTATCCTCTGCGATAGAAACCTTTTATCAAATGCACCTTAGCTATTTAAATAGCGTATATGACCCCGCCGTGATACAAAAATGGGAGAATACCAAGTATTCCTCCAACGACATTTTTAATGGCATCAGTGGAGAGGAGTTTATGAAGTCACACCTTGGCTATCGCTATGTTCTTTCGCATGCTTCTCTTTCCTTTCATCCGATTTTCGATCGCTCTGCAACGTTTTCCGTTTCCATAAAGAATGTCGGTTTTGCGAATAGCTACAAAAAATTCAACGTCTTTTTAAAGCTTGTCAACCAGGAGACGAAAGATGTTAGTTCAATCCCTGTTCATACAGACACCCGAACATGGCTTTCAAGACAAACCACGACACTTTCCATTCCGCTTGACCTACGAAGCCTTATACCTGGACGTTACGATTTTTATCTGCAAACCGAAACCTTTGATCAAAAGCAGAATATTTATTATGGAAATACAGGCTATGATGCTTCCTATGGCTATCTACTTGGCAGTGCTTCGATTGAAAAGCTTGCCAAGTAGCAAGGTATCCATAACGCCAAGATTGGCAACCCTTATCTGTTTTTCATCTTTTTTTCGAAGAAGGAAGCAAGAAACGTTTAGTTCCTTTTCAAAAAACGGTGTCAGAACAAACGAACAAGTGACACTTTCGGACGGTATTAAGGTAGTTGCCTGGATGGACATTTGATACTCCGCTATCAAATCCTGCTCTTTTTTTAACTGAAGGTATAATTTCATATCCTCGTATGGATTTGCAAAGCCTCGGTTTACAAGCTCGATGTTAAGAACTACTCTTGCTTTTTTCATCTCCAGATACGTTTTTTCCACAACAAGCCGATAACCAAGCCTTGCACCAATATATTCATAGGCGCTTCGTCCCCGAAAAACACCTTCCCCCTTATAAACACTGGCCTTCCATTTCTCAATTACCTGCGGATCATAAATGCTATGAAGATACGTGACACGATTTTTTTCCAAATAAGAAATGGCTGCTCTGACATCACTTAAGGAAGTATTTCCAACCGCCTCGCCTCCAATCGGCACATACTGACCAATTTCTTCTATAAACTGAAACTCATCGGCTGGCAGCCATGCATCTTCCCAGTCAAATTCGCCTGAATTTCCATTATCATAAGTGCCAAGATCCGTTTCTGAACCCATCATTCCATCATTATATAAGCCGACCTTCTTATCCTTAAGTGACAATGGAATTTCACTTTCCTCGAACAACATACGCAGATAACGCGGGCTGCGAACCGCCATTCGAATACTGCCTCCTGTTTCCTGATATAATGTATGCATTAAATTGGTAACCGATGGTGCGTTTAAAAATTTGGAATGATGCATTTCGCCCCAGCTTCCCACAAAAATTCCCTGCAACGTGAAGATAACATCTGCATATTCTCTCACAACAAGACCAATTTGCTTCATATGTATCCGAATCAAAGATATTCCAGAGGGTTCGTGCTCCATCCCCTTCCCTTCCCGGTCATACACAATACGTAGAATAATTTCCATATCCTGACTTCGAAAAAAAGTAAGAATACTTTGTAAATGGCGAATGGCAGCTTCATCTAATATAGAATTCTTATAATATCCAATATCAATAAGGACAAGTGCCAATGACTCCTCTTTGCAGCATGCGAAAAGAAGGGATTCCTCATCAAACGGATCTTGAAGTAAAAAGGTATAGATGCGATACCATCCTCTTCCAGGATTTCTTACATCATTTGATCCTTCTACTAAAAGAGAAGGAATAAATTTTATTTTATTCGTGCTTCCAAACAGTCCCATCTGTAACACCTTCACTTCCTTCTTTTTTTAAGATTTTGATTCGAAAACTAACGGCGAAGATACTAAAAAACATACGAAGCATATAAATGGCAGGTTTGATTCCAGAATGGATACTTTCGCCCGTTAACCTCGGATGCATCGTTGCCGGAATCTCCTCAACCCGAAACCCCAAAAGAATCATCTGTGTAATCATATTAGCATCTGGATATTTGTCATCAAAATGATTGTATTTTGAATAGTATAGAACTGCCCTTCTGCTTAGCCCTTGCAAACCACTGGTCGGATCCATAATCGTACGCTTTGTAAACAGCCGAATCATCCCTCGAAACAAACGATATGCAAATTCTTTTATAGCAGGAGTTTCGTAGGGAGCACTTTCTTTTAAATACCTCGACCCAAGCACAATATCGGGACTTTGCCCGACCTCATTTTGCATTTTGAGACGCTGATAAATAGGTACCACATTACAAACGTCGTGTTGTCCATCCGCATCCATCTGAATGACATATTGATAGCCACGCCGTATTGCATACTTATAACCAAGCTGGAGTGCACTGCCATATCCAAGATTAAACACATGAGTCACCAATGCATGACTACGTCCTTTCACGACCCAATTCGTTGCATCAAACGAAGCATCGTTCATGACCAGGATGTCTGCAATCGAAGAGATTTCTGGATCTTCCAGCTGTTCGAGTACCTTCTTTATATTCTCTTCCTCGTTATACGCGGGTATAATAATTAATAATTCTTTTTGCATTCGTATCCTCCCCTGCTTCTCGTTCCAAGTATCCCTGCTGCTTATGATAAGAGTTGATATATCAGCTCCATATCCTCTGGATGATTTATTTTCTTTTCTCGGGAGGCCTTTGCTAATTCTCCTCGAAATTTTTCATCCTCCACCAATCGTATAATTTCCCTTGCAATCGCAGTTGGCTCAAGTTCACATAAAATTCCATCCACACCAGATTGTATCTGTTCTCGATTTCCATTGGCATCCGAAGCTATGATAGCACACCCCAAAACCTGTGCTTCCTGTATAGCAATACTTTTTCCCTCATAGCGTGTTGCATGTACATAAATATCAGCTGCCCGAAAATATGGGTACGGATTTTTCTTTGCACCAAGCAGAACAAAATCCTTCGAGAGCCCCTTTTGTAAGATTTTCCGCTCCAGAATCAAGCGTTCTGGACCCTCTCCAACAATATACCACCGCATGTTGAAGCCCATTTGCTTTAAAATCTCCATTGCATCAATCGCAACTTCATAAGCCTTTTGCGTGGTCAATCTTCCAACCGTCAAAATTTTGATTCCTGCATACTCCTCCATCTCTGCTGCTCGTTCGTACGACTTTTTTTTAATTTTCTTCACATCCACAAAATTATGAAATACGCGGGTTTGATCAAAACATTCTGGATACTGTTTCAAAAATTGTGTCTTTACCTCTTCTGAAACCACACAAATCCGATCAAAGCTTCGGTAGCAATCCTGATCTAAGCTCCGATTATACCCCGATTGCTCGTAATCAATATGTACAAATGCAACCTTCTTCTTCGCCTTAACATGATCCGCAACATAATAGGTAGCTCCTCCCTCCAGATAGGCAATCGCTAAATCAAATGTATCCTCAATTCGAAGAGCGGCATCCGACAGCATCCGCCACAACAGCTTTTCCTTGTGCATATTATGGGTCTGACGCATAATGATTGCATTTTTAATCATATAAGGCATCTGGCGGATTCCATATGCCCGCTTAAAAAAAGCCAACACAACGGTTCGAAGCATCGTTTGATACCCTTCCTTTGATAATACCGAAGTATCGGAATAATTCGGATTCCATCGTTTGACATAAGCAGGTACCCGATGTATCAATTCTCCTTGTGCTAAAATAACATATAGCGATATTTCATATTTCTTCGGGTCAAAATGGCTCATAAGCTCAAGCATCGCCATTTCAGCTCCGGCATGGCCAAGCGTATTAATTACAAATAAAATTTTCTTTTTCATAGCATATTTCCTGTATGATCAGATGAAATGTGTTCTGCTCGTTTTGAAAGTTCTTTTAAAATCCGTTCATTCTCTTGGTTAAGTAAAGACACTTGCATCGCAAGCTCTTGATTTTTCATCGCCAAGGAGGATAGCATCATGCAAATTGAAAAAATGCCAACTACCGCTGAGATAAATAAAATAAAAAACAATTCGATTCCGGGAAGCTTTGCAACTGATTCCCATACCGCTAAACCAGGTATAATGCCAAGCAATGCTATAACAATGGAAAATCCAGCCCATCCAAGACCCATCATTTCAGTAAAACGTTTACAGGAAAATGCATAGAAAGTTGCAAATAACAGCAAACATCCAAATATTATCAAACCAAGCCTCCAGACCATCATCCATTCTTCCTCCTTAATATACCACTTCTTCTTTTATTGTCAGATTCTGTTTCTATCCGATACACCAATTCTGGTGGTTTTTTCCCCTTTCCCTTTTTCAACAAATCGCCCTTGCAAAATATATGGACATCCAGTCTCTTTTCTACCCAGCGCAAACGATAATATGCCAGTGTCCAGCCACAAAAGGCTCCAATAAAAATCCCGATTCCATACCAAATATCCGATAAACGAGTTGCAAACACGCTTCCTAAAAGCGTGGCAAGTAAAAATACGACACTAGTAAGAACTGCACCATTCAAGTCATTAAAATAATAAAGAAAAATGATTTCTGCATACATAAAGAACAATATAAAATAACCTGCTGCCATACTTGGATAAATCCGCATGACCATTCCTGAAAAGCCGTATTGTGGTAGAAGAACAATGAATAGCAGATAAATTACTACTGATATAATAAATTGGATTCTGGCCAGATTCATAAGCTCCGTTGCAAGCTGTGAAAACATTCGCTCCTTCGCCTTCTTAATATCGGACCACCTGCCTCCAATTACGGCCTCAGAATAGCTTTTATATCTACCATGAAAATGCATCTCCACTCTTGATATAAAAATCACACTGGCCGTTATATTTGTAAACATAGCAAGACAAGTAGCCATATCATATGGTTCCGCAAACACAAAGCTCTTTGCAACTACCAGACGAATATCTGTTGTCCAAAACACAAAGTTATGCATATACAATCCAAGAATATACAAAAAATTCGTAATGACAAGCTTCCAATACATACGAAAATAAGCCAGGACTTTTTTGTAGGATTGATTATTCTCACGAAA
>JASKJZ010000208.1 GCA_030154385.1 Clostridiales bacterium | reverse complement strand
TGCAGAGCATGGTATTTTAAATTGGTTCGTGGCCTATGCCTCCAACCAGCTGGGGCTTAGCATGGCGCGTGCCACAACGTATTTATCCTTGTTTTTTGGTGGCATTACGATCGGAAGATTGTTGTTTTCTCCGTGGATTGCAAAGCTTGGGATACAAAAGAGCATACAGCTTTTTGGTGGTGTGGCAACGGTATTTTATTGTGTGGGATTGATATTAGGAATCAAAGGTATCTGGCTTTTTAGCCTTGCAGGTGTCTTCTTTTCTATCCTATATCCAACGCTGATTATGATGATTCAAAGCTATTATGAACGTGATATTGTTTCGACAGCGACAGGATGCATCATCAGTGCTGCCACCATTTTCGATATTTTATTTAATAGCATCTTTGGCTATCTGGTGGATTCCATCGGGTTTGCAAAGGGCTTTCTCATTTTGCCTATAGCGATGGGAGTGTTCTATTTCTTGTTTACGGTATTTAACAAAAGAGTGTCTGTGTTAGGAGAGAAAAGCATTGAGAATAATTAAAGCAACGGATTATAAAGATATGAGCCGAAAGGCAGCCAATATTATATCGGCACAAATCATTATGAAAAAAAATTCAGTACTGGGTCTTGCTACGGGGTCTTCTGTTCTGGGTATTTATGACCAGCTCGTGGAGTGGTATGAAAAAGGAGATCTTGATTTTTCTGAAATTACGAGTGTCAACCTCGATGAGTATAAAGGGCTTTCCAAAGAAAATGACCAAAGCTATCACTATTTTATGAGAGAGCATTTATTTGATCGTGTCAATATTGAGAAAGAAAGAACCCATTTGCCAGACGGCATGGAACGAAATGAAGAAAAGGCCTGCAACGAATATAATCGGATTATTGCAGAATGCGGGATGGTAGATCTACAGTTATTAGGTCTTGGTCATAACGGACATATTGGGTTTAACGAGCCAGGAGATAAATTCGAGGCGGATACGCACTGCGTCGATTTGTCAGAATCTACGATAGCGGCTAATCAACGTTTCTTCCTAAATGTAGAAGAGGTTCCAAGACAAGCCTATACCGTTGGAATAAAGACGATTATGCAGGCAGAAAAAATTCTGGTGGTGGTGAGCGGAGAAAATAAGGCGAAAATTTTAAAAGAAGCATTTTTTGGTCCGATTACACCAAAGATACCAGCATCGGTATTGCAGCTTCATAAGGATGTAACCATTATTGCCGATGAGGCGGCATTATCCATGACGAATGTGTAAGAAAGGTTTGAGTGCTATGAGGACGTATACCGTAGGGATTGATATTGGAGGTACCAATATCGCAATTGGGTTTATCGATGAATCAAATCAGCTTGCCTACAAGGATTCGATTGAAACACCAAAGAATGGAACGGCAGAAGATATGATAAAAAGCATTGTTTCGTTGATTGGAAAAATGCAAGATGATTGGAGCATACCAAGGGAGAGCATATCGCATATTGGTATGGGAGTTCCAGGTTCGGTGAACAAAGAAAGTGGACAAATTGAATTTGCCAATAACCTAGCGTTTCATGATGAGGATTTGGTGAGTATGCTGGAAGCCTGCTATCCAAGGAGCAAGATCGCGATGAACAACGATGCAAACGCAGCAGCTTATGGAGAGTTTATCGCGGGTGCCGGAAAAACCGTGGATTCGCTTGTTATGGTGACGCTTGGAACGGGAATTGGCGGAGGCATCATTATTGACCGTATGCTTTATGAGGGAACAAACTTTGCAGCTGGTGAGCTTGGGCACTTTGTGATTAATTGCGAGGGAATTCCATGTAATTGCGGACGAAGAGGCTGCTTTGAGGCCTATGCTTCGGCGACCGCTCTCATTGGACAAACAAAAGCGGCCATGAAAGAAAATCGTGGCTCCATTCTTTGGGAGCTATGCGATTATAACTTTGATAAGGTAGACGGAAAGGTTTTATTTGATGCCGTCCGTCTTCAGGATAAGACAGCAAAAGAGGTGCTAGAGCAGTATCTATATTACTTATCCGTAGGTATTATTGACATTGTAAATATATTCCAGCCAGATATGATCTGTATTGGCGGGGGCATCAGTAAGGCAGGAGATTTGATTTTAGATCCGCTGGTAGCGCGTGTGCGTAAAGAAGAATACACGAAAACTTCGAAAAAGCAAACGCAAATTGTGATGGCTACGCTTGGAAACGATGCGGGTATCCTTGGCGCCGGACTGCTTGCCAAGGTCTGACAAGTCGGTTCATTGAAAGGAGAATGACGAATGAAACGTTATATGGCACATATCATCCGTTCTGCGGAGATAAGAGTAGAGCAGTTTTTGACTGCTCAGGTGAAGGATCGCAGCCGAAGAGATTTTGGAGGAATACAAAGCGAGATTTATGAAGCAAAGCCGACAATTTATGCGATGTCAGAGGCGGTTTCTGTTTATTGCAATGTTAACAGCCGCTATTATCATAGTGAGGTCTTACATGAAGCAATGAATCATGCACTGGATTTTATAGCCAAAGCACAAAGAGAAAATGGAAGCTTTGATTATCCTTGCTGTAATTTTAACTCGGCACCAGATACGTCGTTTTGCTTCAAACGCTTGATTGCAGGATACCGTGTGTTACAAAAGTACGAAGGACAAGAGCAGATACTACTCGAAAAATACAAAACAATAATGGTTCGTGCCCTGCAGGCTCTGGTAGTTGGCGGTTTTCACACGCCAAATCATAGATGGGGCATTACAGCAGCACTGATGCAAGGTGCGAATCTGGTAGAGGATAAGGAATTTAAGGAGAAGCTGAATGCACGTGCAGAGCAGTTTTTGGCAGAAGGAATTGACGGAGATGCGGAAGGAGAATATGCAGAACGCTCGACTGGAAATTACAATGCGGTTGTAAATAATGCAATGATGGCGATGTATGAGGAAAGTAACGATTTCTATTATCTGGGATTTGTTGAACGAAATCTGCGGATGATGCTCTATTATTTTGAACCAGACGATACGATATTTACACAAAACTCAACCAGACAGGATCAGGGAAAGGCTGTTTATCCGTATCAATATTTCTATCAATATTTATATATGGCTACGAAAAGCGAAGATCCTCTGTTTGGAAAGGCAGCGCATAAAATTATAAAGGATAATATGGAGCGGGGCGATATGGCACCTCCCTGCCTTTATACGATTATGCTTCATAAAGAAATGGAAACGTATAATTTTTCAGACTATGGCTTTTATGAGAGTTATCGAAAATTTTTCAAAGCTGCGGGTGTAATGCGTGTAAAAAATGAAACGTTTGGTTATAGCTTGTTAAAAGGAAAAAGTGCCTTCGCCTACTTGAAATTTAAGGACACGCTCATCTATCTGAAAATTGGAGAGAGCTATTGTGATATTCGTAATTTTATACCGCAAAGCTTGGAAGTAAACGAAACGGAATATATCCTGCGTGCAACCGCAAAGGGATGGTATTATCTTCCGTTTGAAGAAAAGCAAGACACGAGTGACTGGTGGAAAATGGATCACTCCAAAAGAAAGCTGCAAATCAGCAGCGAGCTCACCATTACAGTAACGATTAAAGAGCTGGAAAATGGTCTTTCGTTTTCTGTTAAGTCGGAGGGGCTTGATAATTTACCATTACGTATTGAGATTTGTATTCCAAAGGGTGCCATACTTTCCCATGAGGCCTTTCATATGAGGGCAGAAGCAGGGGGAGAGATGGTGCTAAGGGAAGGATATCTAATGATGCAGCATCATAGTCAAACAATAAAAATAGGGCCTGGATATGGTACGCATGAATTCAGCGGCCATTATTCGGGTGAGGAATATAATGAAACGGGCTATACCATTCATCTAAATGACTATACGCCGTATGAACGAACGTTTTCGATTACATGTGAATAAATAAAGTAAAAGAAAGGGGCTATCCTGTTGTCGGGATAGCCCCTTTACCCTGCAAATATTGTGGCTCATCCAAGTGCCGATGTGAAAGTGCGTCCATTAGCGGATGGAGAGGAAGGAACTACTGAGGCATTGATAGGAGGACTGGGCGGTGAGCGTGTAGAATTGTCGGTGACGGGACCTATGGGAAATCAGGTTACGGCGTATTATGGAATCCTTGATGACAAAAAAACAGCGGTTATGGAGATTCAATTGACAGCGATGAAAATGCATTGCTCGAAGCACTAGGCTGTGATGAAATTCAAGGCTATATTTTTGGACGACCTGTACCAGCCGATGAATTTGAGCAACTCTATCTAAACCGAAGCATCATATCAAAGGAAAAGGAGGTTTCACAAAGCTGATATTCCTTTGATAAAGAAGGACCGCACGAGTTTGAGCCGATACCGCTCATCTTGTAATCCAAGCAGAGCACGGTGTAATCAGACGCTGTAAGCTCGTAGTTATGTGCCTTTGCAGATAGTTCCTCCTGCGGATAGTGACTGGCTTGGAAGGAGAAGGGACTACTTGCAAAGAAGCTAAGAATATCGCCATCTTTCGAGGCTAGGGATAGCTCATTACAGCCAAAATGGCTTCCGTGCTCCTGCGGTTTTAAGTAATCTTCATAGGTATCCGTTACGGTTGTATCAAATCGGGCGAAATAGGAAGCGCGTCTTTTATCGACATAGCTTTCAAAGGGACCATATCCAAAGTAATGAATCGCTTCATAGCTTTTTGGAAGAAAGAGACGCAGACCAAATCTTGGAAGATAGGGGAGTGCTTCGTTTCGGGTGGCATCCAAAGAAAGCGTAATGGTTCCATCTGCATTTATATTCCAGGTTGCTTCAAGGTCGAGGATATGCTGAATCTGAATGGCATGAATGGCAAGTCTTGTGGTAATCGAAACCGTAGAACCTTCCTGTGCCACATGAGTTTCATACACACGAATCATTGAGCGGTTATAGCGTGCAGCCTCCCAATCTTTTCGTATTTTTCGGTCATTATCCGTAGGAGCGCGCCAAATATTGTATTCCATTGGACGCTCTAAAATACTTTTGTTATTTCGAAGCAAGGTCTGAAAAGTGCCATGCAGCTTATCAAAGGTGTAGCAAAAATCATCTCCAACGATGGTAATAGAAGTTCGATTTTCCTCCCAGTGATTGGAAGCAGTCGGTGTGATAGCAGTGGGTGGAAAGGAGAGGAGAGGCTCCTTAAGGATCAGTTGATCAAATCCAAGCTCATAGCCAAGCGGGATTTGGGGTGCTTCTTTTGCATATCGATATGTCAGCTTTAAGGTTAGACTGCCTTTTTTATAATCCTCCGTAAAATAAATGCTATCAATG
>JASKJZ010000207.1 GCA_030154385.1 Clostridiales bacterium | reverse complement strand
GTCTTATATATGGATTCTCCTTGGAGGCTGAATATAGAGGAATTTTACCTTTTGAAAGTGAAGGAATATTTTTCTTAGCTTTTGTAGCGTCTGTATTTTCAATTATGCTTTTAGTTAAAGAGATAACGTACACAAAAAGGTTTATAGAATCTTCTGCTTTAAGCATTATCTACGTATCTTTTTTTCTTTCAAACTTTTATTTGATTCATTTGAACTATGGACCAGGGATGGCGATTTTAGCATTAACTGCAGTATGGGCTTATGACGCCGGTGCATATTTTTTTGGGTTGAGTTTCGGTAAACATAAACTTTCTCCACATTTTTCACCAAAAAAAAGTTGGGAGGGATTATTAGGTGGCATCTTTTTCACTTTTGCTTCAGAACTGGTAGATCCAGTCTTGGATACACAAAGGAACTTTGTGGTAACAGTCTTGCCGTCCACCTTTGCAGTAATATTTACATATCCAGTTTTCTTTGGAGAAATCTTTCCAGCCTTTGTAATCGTAGCAACCTTTTTATTGCTGCTCTTAAAGCCTGTAGCTCCCTTTGTCTTTACGGAATATGTTCTTCCAGCAACTAAAACAGTTCTCTTGTTTGATACCACAATTTGTGTCTTAGCGGCTGCCCCTACATGTACTAACGGTGCAACTGCAGGTACCGTTGTTACAACCATGGCAGAAGTAAGTGTTACGACTGCTGCCTTTTTGATGATTTTTCTCATTTGGTTCATTTAACTCCTCCTATTTTCATAAAAAATTTTTCATATTTTTCTTCTTAACATTGTATCCCCTTTTTATGGCATTTTCAAGTCATAAAATTAAGATTTTCCATTTTTCATAAAAATCGACATTTTTTTCCTTCTGTTCTCGTGCACTTTTCTTTTTTCCAAGTGCCATGGTATAATTTACCATATCTTGAAGTTTGCGCAATCAAAATATTTGTTTTGCTATCGCAATTATATTTTCTATATTATGCCATATTAAACTGACCATTCATCCATTCTCCCCCTTGACTTCTGTTTTGTCCCTTCGATCAATCAAATCCTCAAGTGGTACCCCCAGATAATCTGCCAAAATAATCAGCTTGTCAATTTTAGGTTTACTTCTGCCATTTTTCCAGTCACTGAGACAAGATTGTGCAATGCCCGTATCCATCGATACCCGATACGCAGTAATGCCCCTTTCATCAATCAATTTTCGAAACTTTTGATACATAGCATATCCCCTTTCGCATAATTCATCCACTAATCTGCCAATACAGATTGGTAATTTGATACTCCCTGTTGCAATTCTTTTGTTGTTAATACTTCGGGTTTGTGATACAATGATATCACGGTTTGAAGGCATGTGTTTCCAATTTACATGAAAAAACATAACCGTATAACCCACAAAAACATATGAAATTTTCCTGAATAAGACGGATTTCAAATGCTTTAGGATTGTGAGAGCACAAGATGCGGAGCAATCTATGGTACCATTGTAAAAATACAGCGTATAACGCTCACCTCATATAAATACTTAATTTTACAGAAGTATTTTATCTTTTTACTTCCATATTTTGTAGTACTTTTTATATACTACTACATGTTTTTTTATTAGTCAACAACTTTTGTTCCTTTTGAAAGGAGATAGTGATGTATCAAAACTTTGAAGTCTTATTAAAAAGTCGTGGTGTTACAACTTATCGGGTGGCAAAGGACACCCACATCGCACAATCTATCTTTAGTGCCTGGAAAAAAGGGCTTAGTACCCCTAAACTTGATAAGCTTACCATTATTGCCGACTACTTCGGTGTTGATGTAGATTATTTTATACACGGAGATAAAAATACTCCTTCGAGTTCTCCTGGTTCTCTAAACGAGGAGCTTAGGGAGCTTAGCTTGGAGCTTACGAATAATAAGGATCTCCAGATGGTGCTTGAGGTCGCAAGAGGAGAAGAAGCTGATAAGCTGATTACATATGCCAGGTTTCTAAAAGCGCAGAGTGCAGCACAAAAAAGGAAGGAAAAAAACTGAGGCTCAGTTTTTTTCCTTCCTTTTTTGTGCTACAGGTTTCCAAGGTCATGTGCTTTCATGCAAGCATGAGCACTTTCTTTGGTTCCTGCCTTGCCTCGGATACCACGGATTGCTCCGCACTCTGTGCTCTCGCAATCCTAAAACATGAGAACTCCGCCCTTTCGGGCTCCCTTCTCATGTTTTGGCGGGTTCCAAGGTCATGTGCTTTCATGCAAGCATGAAGCACATGACTTTGGAACCCTGGTATCCTTACATATTACAGACACTGCTAAAGCAGTTGTCGACGCCTGCCATGCGTTTGGCTACATACATCGCTTTATCGGCTTCTATGATAAGCTTATCGATGCTGTCTGCATCATAGGGGTAAAAGGATACTCCCATGCTGAGGGAAATCGGAATTTCATTTCCATCGATGACGAGCGGCTTGTTTTTAAAGTTTATGATGCGAGAAGCGATGATTTCATAGTTTATGACATCTTTTAAGTCAGTAAGCAAAATAAGAAACTCATCTCCGCCGTATCTTGCTACGATGTCTTGTTCTCTGGTGGCTTTGACCAGCATATCGGCTACACGCACCAGAATCTGGTCTCCAATCTCATGCCCAAAGGTATCGTTGATATTTTTAAATTTATTGACATCAATAAACATAAGACCCATGATACTTTGGTTTTGTTTCGCCTCCATCATGCAGTGATCGGCTATTTTATAAAAGAGTGTACGGTTTGCCACTCTGGTAAGCGTATCATGATACGCCAAATCCTTGATGATACGCTCTTTTTCCCGAAGCTCCTGATTGGCATGCATCAGGTCTTTTACATAGGTTTTCAGCTCCTGAATCTGTAAAATCTGACTGCTGACATTGGTAAACTCTAAAAGAAGCAGCTTTCCATCACAGTCCTTGATTCGTTCGATTTTCAAATTAAAATATTCTCCATTTAGCACCAACTCCGGATGCATGGCCGCGGAAAAAAAGCGAAGGGCTCCATTTTCACCCACCTGTTTTAAGGCATCTTGAAAGCACTTTTTTTGAAACGCAGGCATTGCCTCAAAAATACTCTTATTTAGCACCTGATTTTTTTCTCTTTTTTGAATCCGCTCCATTTGTTGATTCCAATATATAATGTTCATTTGGCGATCCATAATAATGATCCCCTCATGTATGCTGTCTAGTATCCGATATGTCATTTCAGTCATAAAGTCGTTCCTCTGCCTGTCCCACTTTTCTAAGAAGCTCATTTAAGGAATCCAAAGTCAGTTCCACAATAATCGCCCCTTCTATTTCGGTGTCTCCGATTACAAACGTGATATATAGTACTAATATATTTTTATATTTACTGTTCTTTATGGTCTCGTAAAAGGTTTCTTGATGAAATACTTTGACCTCAGGAAGCGAATAATGAAAATTAATTTCCAAAAAGTTCCCGGTTTCGCCCATGATACAATTTAAGATGATGTTCCCAATTTCTTTTAGGATATCAAAATCAATATCATGAAACTCCATTTCTTCCTGGTCGCCATCCTCCTCGTGCATGCAAAGCTTGATGAACTGCTTCATTTTATCCGCTGGAAATATGAGGTTTGCAGTCCCCGTAAAGCTCTCTTCAAAAGAAATGGAGGATACCATCAAGGCTCCCCTGATACGCTCTGGTAAATACTCGATTACTTCTAGCTCTTGTGTAGAGGTATCGATGATTTCTACCTTTGGCACCTGCAATCGAATTTTTTGGTCTACGATGTCAGATAACATCTTGGCTGCTTTCCCAACGCTGATGTTAAATACCTCTTTTAAAATATCATAAATCATTGCGTCATCCTTCATGTACGCTCTCCTTTATGAGGGAAACGACCTCTTGTACTTTTTCTTCGGTAAATGGTTTGTTTAAAAACATTCGGATACCCGATGCCTCTACTTCTTCTTTCACCGTATTTTGTACATCGGCAGATACGACAATGATATTGGCTGCTTTATCATGTGCATGAATCAAAGGAATCAGTGCCTGTCCGCTTAACTTAGGCATGAGTAAATCTAAAAAGACCCAGTCCGGGTTGATTTCCTTGTAGACGCGAAGTCCTTCTTCTCCATCGCTCGCAAAATGAATGTCTAACGCTTTGATATGTTTTTGCAGAAGAATTGCAATCATCTTTTGAGAAAATACCGAATCATCTACAATTAGTACCTTTTTCATCTTGTTCACTCTCCTTAATCCTCATTTTTGTCACCGTTTACCATCTTATCATTAAGCTTCTAAAAAATCAATAGGCCGCCACTCCATTAAAGTGACGGCCTGCTAATTTTTTTATTTTACCTTTACGGTCGTAGTAAAGGTCTTTTTGGTGTGATTTTGTAATTGAACGGTGGTTGTAATGGTTACCACTCCTGCCTTCTTTGCTTTGATGGTACCATCCTTTGCAACCGTTGCAATACGTGAGCTGCTTGTTGTATAGGTTACCTTTGCCAGCATGATTTCATCTCCATACATATCCTTTGCTTCCTTATAGGTTTTTACAACCTTGATGATTTCTGGAAGTGTAACAGAGAGGGTATCCTTGCTTCCCTTTTCTATACTTAGCTTGCTGTCCGATACGGATACCTGCTGTGTCAGAGTACGCTTGATTTGAGGTGCTGCTGGATGGTCGAGTACGACATAGTCATCTCCGTATTTCACATTCATTTGTATAAATCCATCCTCTGAAACCTTATGTTTTACCTGTGCAATGGAGTCCAGTGTATTCGTTTCTCTATTTACATGATATACATAGACTGTTTGTGAAGGCTTGCTTCCAAACTGCTTGCCTGCGTTTACAGTTAAGGAAGAACCATCTGGTACACCATTTGCTATTCCAAGAGAGAGGATATGACCTTCCTTGTTTTTGCTGTCCTTATTAATAAGTGCTGTCATTGCTTCATCGTTCTTGGAAGAGGAAGCTGCGACTGCAAGATTAACATTTTCGTTTACGTCACCTGCTTTTGCAAGCTGTGCTCCGTCTAACTCCCAGGCATAATAGATGGTTCCCTTTTCGTCGGCCACCTGAATGGTCAGCGTCTTTTTGACATCGGCCAATGCTTGTAAAATTTCTTTGTCTGTTATTACCTCCGATACGACTGCCTTATCATTATCCGTTAAGTATTCTTTGTTTACGGTCACAACTGCTGTGGCTTTTTCAACGGCAGAAGATTTCAGGTTTTCTACCATCTTATCTGCTTTGGCAACTGGTACCGCTAGCTGTACTGGCTGCTTGCTGGTATT
>JASKJZ010000206.1 GCA_030154385.1 Clostridiales bacterium | reverse complement strand
GTCAATATGCAATTCCACGTTATTGGAACGCGCATTCTCAGGTTGCATAACCTTTGGATCGTAGATGGAATCGATGATCCAAACAATGTCAGCTGCTGAATCTTCTACTTCTTCAGCAACTTTCAAAGTCCCGTTCTGCTTTTCTTCATGATATTTTTCAGTAAGCAAACCCTTTTTGATATAGCCGTTGACGATTAAATTCTCATAAATAGCTTGGGCTATATTATCGTCAATCACTTGTTCAGCACCTGCAGCATCTTGGATAACTTTACCCTTGAATAATTCCACCGTAATCATAGTAGGTCTCTCGGAAACGGCTTCTGCTATTTCGCACTGCAAACCTCGTGCAAAGCTATCGTAGCTTTCGCTGGCTATGACCGTCAGAACATTTACGTTATGCACCTCTTCACCCAACAGACCAGTATCCATGCGTTCTCCGCTTTGATTTACAGAAAGTCTCAAACCTCTGCCCACTTCTTGTCGTTTGCGGACATCCGAGCTACTTTGCTTGAGCGTACAAATCTGGAATACGTTTGGATTATCCCACCCCTCTCTCAATGCCGAATGAGAGAAGATAAATCGGACCGGCTCTTTCCGGTCCAGCAGTCGCTCTTTATTTTTCATGATCAAATCATACGCTTCACTGTCCGATGATTCCGTTGTTCCACGCTCCAACTTACTATCCACAAACTTTTCCTTGCCGGATTTCTTATTTTTGTCTATCGAAAAGTATCCGCTATGCGTATTGTTCGCATTCATTGTATCCAAGTAATGTATATACTCATCATCACCCAGTTCCAGTTGCATATTGCTGCGAATTGCATTGTACTCTTCTTCAAACATGTCCGCATATATTCCATTGTATTGATTGCCTTGTTCATCGTACTGTTTATATTTGGCTACTTCATCAATAAAGAATAAAGACAGTACCTTAATCCCTTTGTAATATAGTTGTCTTTCCTTTTCAAAATGCGACAGAATCGTCTCACGAATTTGGATTCTTCTCAAATGCTCCTCGCTGAGCTCTCCTATTACATCCCCAGCCTTCAGTGTCTTACCATTGAGGAATGTGACGGAATTATCCCATCCATCTATCGCAGAAATCGTATAGCCCTCTTTATACTCATCCAATTCGCCAGATTGATCAAACAAATTATAGCCTTCTGACACCTTACGCGTTACCTTTCGAATACCGTTTTTCCCTTTAAAATCAAATTCTAAACTCGCTGTAGGGTCTTTATCTTTCGAGAGATGGATGCCTTCCAAATAAACATAGCCTTCTGTCGCTGTGCTTCCCGTTATGGTAATGCCCTTTACCGCTATCTTTTTGACTAGCTTCTTGTTATATGCTTCCATAGCATCCAAACGATAGATCATATTGTACATACTGTCTTTTTTATGGGTAGCAGAATATCTCAAGGTTAACAATGGATTGAATTCTTTCAATCTTTCCTTGGTTTGTTTCCCTTCAACCGACTGAGGTTCGTCAATGATTACGATTGGATTTGTTTTGGCAATAATATCTATTGGCCGTCTGCTTCTGAAGGAATCCAACTTCATGTAAATCCGTCGGGCATCCTTTCCTTTTGCGTTGAACGCCTGCTTGTTGATGATCATAACATTCATGGCACCGTCGGAAGCAAATTGATCTATTTGGGTTAGATAAGCAGGACTAGAATTATAGATGAAAAAACGAATCTTCTTACCATATTCCTCTGCAAAATGGTCCTGGGTTATCTGAAAGGATTTATAGACCCCTTCACGGATGGCAACGGAGGGAACCACAATGATGAATTTGCTCCAACCATAGTGCTTGTTCAATTCGTACATCGTTTTGATGTATGTGTATGTTTTGCCTACACCGGTTTCCATCTCAATCGTCAGATTGTATCGCCCTTCCAGTTTCTTTGAAGGTTCAATTTGTCCTGCTCTTTGAATCTTGTTGATATTTTCCAGCAGAATGGAATCATTAAGCTCAGGTATGATTTTATGATTATTGAATCCTGTAAATTCAAGAATGGACCCCTGTCCCTGAGGTTCTTGTTGCGAAATTCCTTTGTCTATCATATACGTGGGGGTCATATATGGCTGCCCAGCAAATACATCACACACCGCTTTAGCCGCATCTGCCTGGAACTTTTGGTGCTTAAATTGTAATTTCATCCGTAAGTTCCTCCCTATATCACCTTAACTCTGGTATTTGGTGCCAGAAGCTTGAATATCTCTTCCACGTTTATTTTGGCTGGACTATTCTCAAACGACCTGTCTCTAAAGACGACACGCAACGGTTGACTCTTGGCAATTTCACGGATTATCGCTTCACTGATGTTCTCGTTAAAGCAAGCGACCAAATCTCCGTCATTGACAATATGGATTATTGCCCCCTCAAACTCTCTACTGCTGTATGGGAAAGACAGCGGGAGGCCCCATTCAAGTAGGCATCCATATAACAAATCTAGGTCAGTACGGTCTTCTTTAATATTTGATTCCAATTTTTCTAATAAATCTTGAGTCATTTGATCAGCTGAATAGTAGACATCCTTCATATTACTTTCATCGATTTTGAAGACACGGAATCCAACATCTAAATTCTCTAACCCTTCTGTATCTTTGTTTTCATCAATAATTTTATCGCCTGCACGACGAATACGCTCTTTACCAATTTCACAAATTGTTTTATACCCTGCTTTATAGGCTTCACTACTTACATCAGTTTCTTCTGGGAGCTGAACCATAATAAATTTTCGATGTCCGCCATCTTCAGCGTTTATCTGCATCATTGCATGAGCAGTAGTTGCACTACCAGAAAAGAAATCAAGTACAATTGAATCACTATCGCTTCCAATCTGTAAAACTTTTTTCAAAAAACCAATAGGTTTTGGAAAATCGAAAATCTTTTTGCTATCAAAAATATTTCTAATATCTCGAGTAGCTTTTTTATTTCCTTCCATGTTTGACCACAAATTTCCAGGTGCTTTAGTTCTGTTCTCCAAATAATACTTTTGATACACTTGCCAAACTTCTTCTCCTTGACGCTTAGTCTTTTTCCATGCTAGAAGATTATTCTCTTCCATTTTTTTAGCTGTATCTGGTGCACAAATCCACCTACTTTCATACCCTGTTGGACCTATTGGATACACTATAGTACCATCTGGAGCTGTCAGCGGGAAATACATAGTGGGTCTATCTTGTCGTCTATCTTCTCCACCTGTTCTTCTTAACGGTCTAATCAAATATCTTCCAAACTCATCAATTTGGTCATAGATTTTTGCGTCTTCCTCACTCATAGGCAACCCATTGATATGCGCTTCTGAAGTATTTTTAGCGTAGATTAACATATAATCCAGTTCGTTCACCAAACCATCAAATCCACCCCCAGTAGGGGTCCCTGTAGATCTTGTTACGCACGTTAAAAAATTAGATGCGCCAAACACTTCATCACAAATTTTTTTTAGATTTTCCTGTTCGTTGCTGTCAATAGATATAAAAATTATTCCATCTTTTGCCAGTAAATTTCTTGCTAATATTAGCCTTGGATAAATCATCGAACACCAATCCGAATGAAATCTTGGATTGGTCTTGCTATTTTCTTTAAATACCCGGTTACCATTCTCATCATATAACCCGATTCCTTCCTCGTATGCCTCCTTCTCCATCATGTAATTGTCTGGGTACACAAACCTATCCGAGCCCGTGTTGTAGGGTGGATCAATATATATCATTTTAACTTTTTCTAGGTAGCTTTCTTGCAATAATTTCAACACATCCAGATTATCGCCTTCTAAATAGAGATTCTCGGTATTATCCCAATCCTTACTTTCTTCCTTATAAGGCCTTAGCGTCTTCCTGATAGGCCGTGCAGATTCTGCTATCGCTTCCTTTTTGCCTACCCAAGTGAATTCATATGCTTCGTCCCCTTCAACAAGCTCACCCGAGAGTATTTGTTTCAATAATTCAAAGTTTACGGCTTTTTTAATTTTTCCATCTTCGCCTCTTTTTTCTGTCACCACACTTGGAAATAGCTCATAAATTTTTTCTATATTTTTTTGAGTGAGATCTACGGATTCCATACTCATCTTATCCATTATCTAATTCCTCCATTTTATTACGCAGTACTTTTAGTTCAGCATTCAGCTGAACCTGCCTATTGAATTGCTTTTCTTTATACATATTCTTCTCAAGCGCTGAAATTTTATCCTGTAATTTCTCACGTTCGTCCGCTTTACGAATAGCTGTACTTACGGATTCGTTCTCATTGATTGCCAACTTATCTCCAGCTATCTGTTTAACAAAATTGTCGTATAGCACATCAAAATTTAAGCCATCTAGCTCTATTTGAAATTCATCTTTTGTAATCCAATCAGTATGGAAATATCGATTCACTTTAAAAGCCTCTGCCTTTGATTGGCTTTCCTCCTTGTAACCAATCCACACTTGATTCTGCCCTTCATATTCCAACTCAAAAAGTATATGATAAGGGATTTCCCTATCAATCAATTGGAGTACTCTTTCATCCAGACCTTTTTGGTTCAGAAGCAGATGAAACACCTCTATTTCCGTAACGCGCTCTCCGCTTTTAATATTTAATGTTGATGGCGCAAGCTTGCTGATCCAGTTAATAGCCAATATCTGCTCCACAAATATTTTTCTGATTTGCGGAGAAACTGACAAATGACTATAGAATTTTTGTTTAGGAATACGTCTATTGAATTCTGTTGTTTTCGGAAAATTCATCATCCACTAAACCCTCCAATTCAATTTTATCAGGTTTGCTATTTATGTACTGTGTCGATTTCACTGAATTGTCAGGAATTATAAATCCAAGTTGCCTCATAAGCAACTGTTCTTGCTTAAAATAATACTCTATCGACACATGCTCTTTTTCACATGTTTCTTGAATGCTACGAACTACTCCGTCTGTTATTCCCCATCTTATTTTTAACACTTTTAATTTTTTCTTCACCGTAAAAACTTCGTCATCACTCAATAGTTCCTTTATTTTGAATATGAGGCTGCAAACAAAAATGTCCGTCTCTAGGTCATCTGTTTTGATAATACTGAATAAATTCTTTCTAGCTTCGTCTAAATCTTGTTTTTCTAATATAAGTAGCAATTGACAAATTTCCAGCAAATCTTGAATCATTTCACTTTCTAAACTTAAAGGATCGCTGTATAGTTCGCCCTGCCTGACAATTAAATGAGTATCTTCAAAATCATTTCCTCGTTTTTTATTGGTAAATTGTAAAATGAAATGCATAAGGAAATAAACGAAAAAATCATGTAGATACGATATACTTGTTAGCAACCAAACCAAAAGTATAAGGGG
>JASKJZ010000205.1 GCA_030154385.1 Clostridiales bacterium | reverse complement strand
CAAAGGTACTAAATAGGGGAGTGAGCACCGTGTCGGAGCGCCTTGGGAGGATTCTGGACAGGCTGATTTCAGAGATGGAGAAAAAATAAAAAATTTTTTTATAAAATACGAAATTTTGCCCTTGCAGCTGACCTAACTGTAGGGGCATTTTTTATGCCTCACCGGTTCCTTGAAAACTGCATACCTGGTGTTTCAGGTACATTCCTTTTGCGGCTGCAGATGCAGAAAGCGACGTAAGCGGAAGCGCAACGACAGAGTAGTCTTACTCCGAGCGATAAACTTCCGGCTTTGAATTGGCAGTGGTACTGCCAAATTGCCATGACCCGTAAAAGGCATAATGATACTTCCGTCTGGCTATCTTCACCGACAAGGGACGGCTCACCCGGAGGGTGGGAAAATGCACGCCAAAATTTGAGAGAGAATTGCGGTGGCTTTTATGATGCTTGTAAACTGCAAGCTGCCTGAAATGCCTTTAATAAATCGCTGTCGTTGGGCAGCAGAACTACTGTGGCAGACGGGATGCTAATATTCTGTGATGCGAATTATGTGTATTAAAAGCAACTCAATATGACAGTTTGGTCGTCTGCCATAGCATTGTGCTGCCCGGCAATCCTGTTCAATTTGCAGGATGAATATTAAAAATGACGGGGAGGTACATTCCAAGATGGAGGGAAATAACATTGATTATTCGGTGCAGAGCATCAGAGATAGCCTGATTCAGGCAGGATGCTTCAATGAAAAGATTAAAGCAGTATTCAAGGTCAATAAGTTTCTATTGGCTGAAAACTATACCGGAAATGTATATAAGTATGAAGCAATAAATTGTCTCACGCACGAAAAGAAGTATTTGTTCTTTACTAAAAAGCCTGTGACAGAAAGTAAACACGCAGAAATTGCAGAAAGAATCATAAAGATGTTCGTTTTAGATAAAGAACCCACGAACAGAGCAGATGGATCGGTTTCACAGATAAATGGTTTCGCAAAAGAGAAAGATGTTAGAAAAGCTGGGAAGCAAACGTTTGTAGCAATAAAAGATAATTCGGAAATTGATTCCCAATTATCCGAGAATATCATAGAACCTTATGAGCCTGTTGCTACAATTTCTGCAAAACCTGATGCACATGAAAATTTTATTCTCATCATAAATAAAATTTTTAAAGAAGAGCTTCCTGAATATGGCTATGCCATAAGGAAAAGCCAGATAGAACTTGCAGAGATGATATTCAGGACACTTCAGACAGGCAATATATCCCTTTGTGAAGCAGAAGTCGGTATAGGTAAAACGCATGCATATATAATTGCAGCCATTATTCATCGGTTGAATAATAAAAACTTCAATCGGATAAGAACGTCCTATCCTTTAAGTAACGATTTTTATATGTCTTCCAAAATGCCTGTCGTTATATCAACTTCAAGTATTGCTCTGCAAAAAGCGGTTGCTTATGATTACATACCTGAAATTTCAAAGATACTTATGAGTTGCGGTCTAATAGATAAGCCACTATCCTGTGTGATACGAAAAGGAAAAGAGCATTATATCTGTGATAAACGGCTCAATGACTATACAGCTTCTTTATCTGCAAAAAACAATAAAAATGAAAAGGATATTGCAGTAGAAAAACTTCTGAATCAATTGAGGTCAGCGGGTTTTCTGACTATTGATCTTGATGATTATGACAACCTTTCATGCTATGTGAAGAGCAGAATCTGTGTCTCTTCCCAATGCAATTCGAAGTGCGATATGTTTTCGACGTGCCGTTACAACAGATATCTTAAACATGCAAAATCCTACAACCATGATTTTCAGATATGTAATCACAATTATTTGCTTGCAGACGTAAGACACCGGAGTAAAGGCTTATCTCCACTGATTCCGAATTATCAGGCAGTTATCATTGACGAGGCACACAAGCTGATAGGTGCTGCAAGACAGATGTATGGCAACAGCATAACCAGCCATGAGATTCCCAGACTGATGAGCTACATTCTCAAAATGAAGTATAGACAGGAGAGAACAACAAAGCTCATCGATAGTTATTGTAACCGACTGACCACACTGAATAATAACCTGTTTGATGAACTCAAGAAACCAGTACTGGATTATGATACGGAAGATGATACCGAAAGATATAAAACCGTTATAACACCAACAGCACAAAAGACTATAAAGAGCGTTATTTATACACTGGAAAGTCTGATAGGCATGCTTGAAGATAGTTCTTGTCTTAAAGACAGGCCTAAAAGCATTTATAAATATATATTGCGGTCATTACGTGAACTGGTAGACCGGTTTAAGGTATATCTTGATTGCCGGAATATAGTCTACTGGATTGAGATACCTGGAGGAGATATTAAATTTACCGGGAAAACGGTTTTGTGTTCTATACCGAAAGGGCTGGAAAATTTGCTTTATGAGGATATCTGGAGCAAGTCCATTCCAATAGTTTTGACTTCGGGAACGTTATCGGTAAGCGGATGCTTTTCGCATATTAAAAAGAATATTGGGATTGATAGAGTAAGGCCGGATAGATTGGATGAGACAAGCAAGAAATCACCATTTAATTATTCTGAAAACAGCCTTTTGTATATTTCTGATAAAACACCATTTCCTGACAGCAAAAACCCAAAGTATATCAAGGCTGTTTCGGATGAAGTGGAGAGATTGATAAAAGCTACTTATGGCCATACTCTTGTTTTGTTTACATCATATAAAGTGATGGAACTTGTTTATAATCAGGTTTCATGCAGGATAAAACAATTTCCCGTCTACAAAATGGGGAAGGGGTCAATTAACCCGATTGATGCGTTCAAGCAAAGCAAAAACGGTGTCCTGTTTGCTTCCGGTAATTGCTGGGAAGGCATTGATGTTCCCGGTGACACGTTATCCTCTCTCATAATTGTAAAACTTCCGTTTGCAGTCCCTGATCCAATATCGGAATATGAACAAACCCTGTATGACAGTGCAGACGAATATAAAAACAAAGTAGTTTTCCCGGAAATGATTATCAAGCTTAAGCAGGGTGTTGGGCGCTTGATCAGAAATGAGACTGACACCGGCGTGATTTCAATTCTGGATTCACGACTTAAGGTAGGGGGAAACTACCGTGACAGGGTTATAAAGGCTTTGCCGGATTGCCGTGTGACCGGCTCTATCGATGAAGTTAAACGGTTTATTCTATCAAAAAAATCTAAACAGTATTTTGAATAAGTTCAATTTGTTTAATATTTGCTCAGGTCTTGAAAAACGCAAAGAATTTGTATATAATATATACTGGGATGTTATATGTAATGGACATTGACAAATGAATATCGATGGAATTTTGAGCTATATTCTTTCGTTTCCTGCCTGAGCGGTGAGGAGTGTTACTTATATGAAAATCTATTCAAAGGATAAACGCATCTTAAATGCTGTGATTAAACTTTCCAAAAGTAATACAGTACCGGATGCAAAACTTGTTTTACTAGCGCTGGACAGTATCTTTGAACAGAGTGATGACATTGAAGATGATGCTGAAACCCCTACCTTTCAAGCAGGATGAGCTGAAATGCGAAAGGAGTTAGCGAAATATGGGAATACTGGACAAAATACGTTCTAAAAAACATATAGTTCGTGCAGCAGTATATGCAAGGTTTTCAAGTGATAACCAACGTGATGAGTCAATAGATGCTCAACTTCGAGCTATAAAGGATTATGCGAAGAAAAATGACATAATAATAGTGGCCGAATATATTGACAGGGCAAAATCTGCCATGACGGACAATCGCCCGGAATTCCTGCGAATGATACAGGACTCAAAAGAAGGTCAGTTTGATGTTGTTCTAGTGCATAAGCTTGACCGGTTTGCCAGAAACAGACAGGACAGTATAGGCTACCGTATGGAGCTTAAACGTCACGGTGTTTCACTTGTAAGTGTCCTTGAGTATTTGGATGAAGAAAGTCCTGAGAGTATAATTCTTGAATCCGTGCTTGAGGCAATGGCGGAGTATTACAGCAAAAACCTTTCCCGTGAAGTAAGGAAGGGCATGAATGAAAATGCCATTAAAGGACTTCATACCGGTGGGCTTCCTCCACTTGGCTATGATGTTGATCCGGAGACTAAAAAGCTTGTAATTAACGAAAAAGAAGCGGATGCTGTAAGGCTGATTTTCAAGATGTTCAATGAAGGAAACGGCTATATTAAAATCATCAAGGAGTTGAACCGTCAAGGCTATAAAACAAAAACAGGCCGGAGCTTCGGAAAAAATTCCTTACACAATATTATAAGGAATGAAAAGTATATCGGAGTCTACGTTTTTAACAAGCTGGTATCGAAGGACATGGATGGCAAAAGAAATGGCAATGCTTATAAGCCGGATGATGAGATTATAAGAATTGAAGGTGCTGTGCCACCTATAATTACTAAAGAAGAATTTGAAATGGCAAAAAGAAAAATCGAGAGGAGAAAAGGTGTCAGAGCTTGCAACAGGGCTAAAGAAATATACCTCTTATCCGGTAAAATCTTTTGCGGAGAGTGCGGACATGTATATGCCGGAAATAAAAAAATGACCGGCAGAAACAAAAAGCTGCATGTTACTTATCGCTGTACCGGAAGACAAATGAAGCATATCTGCCCGAACAAGGAAATCAGGCGTGAATATATTGAAGCTTTCGTACTTGATATGCTGGCGCAATACGTATTCGACGAGAAGATAATCCCTAAGATTGCAGCAGAATATAAAAAATACCAGGTTAACAAAAACGCAGATATAGTAAGGACAAGGGATAATCTCAGTAAACGGCTGAATGAATTGAAAAAAGAAATCAACAACCTGGTAGGGCTTGTCACAAAAACAGGTTCGGCGGCGTTGGCTGAAAAGCTTACTGAGATTGAAAATGAAAAGATTGAAGTCGAGTGCAGATACAATCAAATTTGTGATGAATGTGACGTAAAGGAAGTAAGTGTCGAGCAGTTAAAAGAAAGCTTCCAGAAGGCGAGAAAGCTTCTCGAAAACGGTCAATTATCCACTACAAAGAAGCTGATAGAGTTTTATGTAGACAGGGTATTGATTTTTGAAAGTCGTGTTGAAGTGTTCTTCAACTTCCACCCCGATTTAACTCTTCCCGAGTTACCTGCTCTGGCGGCAAATTTTAATAAAAAGGAAGAAAGGGGTGATGATAGCAAATCGATAGGAAGTATAAATGAAAGTAAAGCAAGTGATGGAGACATCGCTGATATAAATCGAAACGGAGGCACAGACTGCGTGTGTGTACGGGGAGATACTCCCCTCGCCTCCACCAAAATGTTAAGTCAATATAGATGCAAGTCCATTTTGACTAGTAACCATGC
>JASKJZ010000204.1 GCA_030154385.1 Clostridiales bacterium | reverse complement strand
CAGACGTATTGCTTGCCACTCTTGAATTGCTTGAAAAATAAGAGAAGGACTGTCCCTTTTGAGATTGGGATAGTCCTTTTTGCATTTGTTCTATTTCTTTTTTATACCACGATCTGTTAATTCGATTTTTCCATTTTTTAAAAGATTACCAACCGCACGCTTAAATGCTCCTTTGCTTAGCGAGAAAAAGGCTCGAATTTCTTCTGGATCTGAACCATCATGAAACGGAAGAAAATCCCCGTTTTCGAGGAGCTTTTCATAAATATATACGACATCCTTATTCATTTGAGTTGGTATTTTTTCTCTGGTACTAAGATTAAGTTTTCCGTCTTCACGGATGCTTGCAACTCGTGCTTCAATTGTTTCACCAGCCGTGTATTCACGAAAAACATCTTTTTTCGGAATGATAGCAGAATACATATCGTCAACTGCAACAAAGACACCAAAATTGCCGCTTGGTTCATACACGGTCGCTGTTACGATATCATTTACCTGATAAGGAGAATCACTTTGCAATGCCTTATACACATTCATAGTAGCACAAAGACGTTCGCTTTTATCAATATAGAGAGAGACTAAAACGGTTTCTCCTGTCTTGACTCGTCTAGTCTGCTCCTTGAAAGGCAGTAAAAGATCCTTTGCAAGTCCCCAGTCTAAAAAAGCACCAATGTTTCCGACCTCCAAAACCTTTAGCTTTGCTACCTGGTTTAGTTGAAGCAGAGGATTTGCAGTAGTGGCAATCGGACGGTCTTCTGAGTCTTTGTAAATAAACACACGCAGGTTATCTCCAATGGCAATACCTTTCGGTACCTGGTTGTTGGGCAGTAGTACCTTTTGTGCACTCTCTGGCTTCCAGGATGGCTTTATGCTGTTACTGTCGGGCTCGATGCTGGCAAGATAGATGCCGCTGTTTGAAAATTCGATTACTTTTAATTCTTGTGTTTCACCTAATCGTATCATTTAGGAATCCTTTCTTGTAAATTCAATGATTGCATAAATGGCATGATCACGATTGCAAAGAGCAATCGTGCAAACATTTGGTTGGTTGTCCGTATAAGGAATGATTTCATCGCCTAAAACGGCGGAGGAACGATACTCCGCGCGCATTCTCCCTACGATAAAATGTGCAGGGAGATAGGCTGCCGCCATTTTTACATACTCTTCGTTGTTTACGTGGTGGTTGGTATCTAAGTTTGATTGTAAGACAGGAAACCCATCTTTTTCTTCTAAGGTATCTGGAAGTGCGATTTTTCTGGGAGCATACTCCATTTTATAAGCCTCTTCCATGCCGTAGCGTGCGGCCATTTCTTTGGGAACGCGAAGCATACGCGAATTTTTTGTATCCATATAAATCCAAATGGAGTTGGCACTTGCATATACGGTGTCATTCGCGCCCTTTAACAAAAAATTTCGGTTACCATAAGTACCTTTAAAATCATATGCCCAGGTTGATATGGTAATGTCGTCACCAAGGTAAGGGTAGTCTGCTATATTGATCTGCCAGGAGTTTAAAATCCACGCACGATGTTCCTTTTCCAAATAAGCAAGCCCGACTCCAAGCGCTTCGGATTGAAACGTACTGCAATCTTGAAAGTAATTGATGATCGAGGGGAGGGTCAGGTGTTTGTCGGGGCCGATTTCACTGTAGCGAACGCGGCTTTTAAATTCATACATAAGTTCATCTCCAAGTGTTATAGTGTACCCCTATTATAGCATTTATTTGAAAAAAAACTAGTGAAATTATGGAAAAGGTAGTATATAATATGAAGTATAAAACAATTATTAGGAGGTATTTACTATGAAGTTTAATAATATTACAGATGTTGATAAGTTTTTTGAAGTCATTGATAGTTGCAAGGGAAAGGTGGAACTCGTATCAGAAGAAGGCGATCGCTTAAATCTGAAATCAAAGCTTTCTCAGTATGTGTCACTTGCAAAAATATTTTCAGATGGAAGTATTCCAGAGCTGGAAATTATTGCTTACGAGCCAGAAGATGTGAATAAATTAGTAAAGTATATGATGCAGCGCTAAGATGAAGCAGATTCGCCATGTGAATGAAACGTTCCTTGTTACCGCTATTGTGGCAGTGCTTGCATCTTTTTTGTTTTCTTTAATTCCAATGGTTAAGCATTCACCGCTTTTCCGCATTTTGCTATCCCAGATTATGTTCGTGCTTCCAGTGGGAATTTTCTTACTACGAGAGGCGGAGCCAATAAAGAATCTGCTTCGCATACACATCATAAAAAAAAAGACGGTAGGACTTCTTGTACTGTTTGCTTTTATGATTTCACCGTTGCTTTCTTTTTTGAATGCTCTTTCGATGCTGTTTACGACCAATCAAGTAAATGGGATGATGAAGGAGCTTGTAAGCCGTTATCCCTTTGGAGTGAGCTTTCTTGTGGTAGCTGTGGTTCCTGCTATTTTAGAAGAAACGGTGTATCGAGGCGTTTTTTATAATGCGTATCGAAGGCAAAACATCGGGATGGGTATAATTCTATCTGGTCTGATTTTTGGACTGATGCACATGAATTTTAATCAATTCATCTACGCTTTTGTTATGGGGATGATATTTGCGCTCTTGGTTGAGGTTACCGATTCTATATTTGGATCAATGGTGGTTCATGCCACAATTAATGGTTCTTCTGTTTTGTTATCCTATGTAATGCGTGACTCTGTTTCGACAGAAATGGAGCAAACGGCACTTGGAGGACATGCTATTTTATACAGCATAGCTTTTTATGGAAGTATCGCTATTGTTACAACAGGGGTCGCATTCTGGTTGCTAAAAATAATTGCCAAAAGTGAGGAGCACACATTGGAGTATCGCGCGCTGTTCACTGGTGTCGGTTCTATAAAAATAGAAAAACTCTCTTTGCTTCCTTTTTATGCAGGAACAGCGATTTGCATGATTATTATGCTGTATCAGCAGTTTTTTTACTGACAGTAAGGGCTGCCGCACGAAATGGTGCGGCAGCCCTTTGTTATATAAATAGGCAGCACATTCCTATTTATAGTTTAAGGTCAATGGTTTGACCTAATTCAGGTGTTACAGACTGTTCCATCATATTTACCATGGAATCGCCCTGTGTTGCAACTGTCTCGAGGCTCTTGCCAAGCATAGCAGTACCGACCTGCGTCATTGTGTTGCTTTGGCTCATAGCCATTGATAATGCAGCAATGTCCATAAAAGATCCTCCTTCAGTAAAAAATGAAACATTGATCGTACAACCTTTATATCGGCAGATAAATTAAAAAAATGTAGAGGAAGAGGAAAAAGAATTGGAAGATTCATGCTGAAAAAGTGATTACAGCTGTAGAAAAAAAGTGAATGGATGGAAGGCGGTTCAATATCGTGTTTTAGGGAAAAGAAGATTGACTTTGTATATAGAGTTTGCTATAATAGATGCAGTGAATAAATTTAATAAATTTGTAACAATTAAGATAAAGATTTAATATTTGGAGGAAGCTGGTTATGAAAAAATTGGTGGCGGTAAAAGCAGCGCTATGTATTGGAGCAGTCTCTTTGCTTGTGACAGGCGCGCATGGGACGGATATCACAGCTACTGGAGTTTGCTCGGAAACAAGTTTGGCTGGAATTTCATTGTCACTGGAGCAGTATGTGCAGACGGTTCAGGTAAAGAAGCTGGCAGTGTCGGGCGATGCAACCTTAAAAGCAAAGCTTCTAGATGCATCAGCAGAGACAGAGACCACCACAGATGCTTCCGTCACAGATACAAAAGAGGTTGTGAGCGATGCCAAAGCAGAAGAGGCAAAGAGTGCTGCTGCGACAGAGGACACAAAAGAACCAGAGGTGGTAAAGGAAGAATCAAAATATGCCAATATGGGTATTTCCGTTGCGAATGATTATGTCAATATACGAAAAGATGCAAACACCGAGAGCGAGGTATTAGGAAAATTATATCGTGGTGCTGCGGCAACAATTTTAAAAACCGAAGGCGACTGGGTAAAGATTGAGTCGGGTAGTGTCAAAGGATACATAAAATCTGAGTTTTTAGCCATCGGATACGATGCAGAAGAACTAGAGGATAAGTTTGGAACCAAATGGGCAACTGTAAATACGACAACTTTGAAAGTAAGAGAGGAGCCAAGCACCGATTCGATTGTTTTAGGATTGATACCGATTGGCGAGACCTATGAAGTATTAAAGGAAACGGACGAATGGGTAAAGATACTTGTCGATGAAGGCGGCGATGGTGATGAGAGTACAAAAGGTTTTGTATCAAAGCAGTATGTGGACATCACGGTAGAATTTGAACATGCAATTTCGGTGGAAGAGGAGCAGGCTGAGCTTGCAAGACAGGAAGCAGCAAAAAAAGCAGAAGAGGATCGCTTAAAGGCACTGGAGGAGCAAAAAAAGAAACAAAGTTCAAGTTCCAATAATGCAAGCTCCAATAGTTCAAGCTCAAATAGTTCGAGTTCCAATAGTAACAGTTCTAATTCGTCAAATTCAAATGATTCATCGGCTTCTTCTGGCGGAACAACAGTTGCAGATGGAGATGGTTCAGATATTGCTTCCTATGCACAAAAATTTGTGGGAAATCCATATGTATACGGTGGTACAAGCTTGACAAACGGTACCGATTGTTCTGGATTTACGATGTCCGTCTATTCGCATTTTGGAGTTAGTATACCACGAACCTCCAGAAGCCAGGCAACTGCTGGAAAAAGTGTTAGCTTTGATGAGCTAAAGGCTGGCGACTTGATTGTGTATGCAAGTAATGGAACCGTGAACCACGTTGCGATGTACATCGGAGGCGGACAGGTTGTTCATGCAAGCAATCGCAAAACAGGAATTAAGATATCTACATGGAATTATCGTACACCATATGCAGCAAGGCGTATCGTGGATTAATATAAGGATGATAAAAGCAGACTTGATAATAAATCAGGTCTGCTTTTTTTTGCAATACAAAAGAGATTAATAATGTTTTCACAATATTTAGATAACTTCAAAAAGAGAGAGAGAACTAATTTTATAAAAAAATGAAAATAGGGGTAGAAATGTGAGAGGAGAGAGAAACATTATATACATTTTGCACAAAAAAAGTCGATTATTATCGGATAATGGCTTGGAAAAAAGAATTATGTAAAAAACAATCCAAAATCTATCCACATAGAAAAATATGATATTTAAGCCAAAATGGAGTTATACACAGAGTTATCCACTTTATCCACATAAAAAATGATAGAGGACAAGGGGGAAAAAAGCTGTCAAGTTCGAATAAATGTTTTGTACTTTGTGATAAAACGAAGATTTTTATCGCGAAATAATGGGAGAAAGCTTGACAAAAGAATATACTAAAAAAAAATTAAAAAAAATA
>JASKJZ010000203.1 GCA_030154385.1 Clostridiales bacterium | reverse complement strand
CACCATTGGTTCCAAAAAAACCCTTTGTAAAATTAAAATGCTCCAGCTCATCGAGCGTCATGTTCCCCACCAAAGCCTCTGTTGTTAATTTAAAGCGACCTCCAATCAAGTATGCCTCGCAGCCATTTTGTGAAAGCTTTTTTGCATGTCCCGTCGCATTGGTCACATAAATAGCATTTTTTTCCGTAATACTATCAATCATAAATTCTGTCGTGGTACCCGCATCTAAAAAAACATAATCATCCGGCTGAATAAGCGATGCGGCATAACGTACAATTGCTACCTTTTCTTCACGATTCATGTTTTTACGAAGCTCCATCGCCTGATCCTTGGTGCCATATACCCCAAGTGCGGTAGCACCGCCGTGTACTTTGCGAAGCTTTCCCTCACTGTGTAATAATGATAAGTCTCTTCGAATCGTGGATTCCGAGGCGTCAAAATATTCCGTAAGTTCTTGAACGGTTACACTGTTTTTTTCATTTACTAATTTTAGTATCTCTTCTAATCTGGTTTCGATTAACATAAGAATCCCCATTTCCTATTTTGTGGTCGATTGTAATGACTGATTATGATTTTTTATGATTGATAATGATTATATTTTCATAATAACATCATTTTCAGTCATTGTAAATCATTTTCGGTCATTCAGACATAAAAAAACAGAGCCTTTTTTGTATATTTTTCACAAAACAAGCTCTGTTTATCCCTAAATATCCAACTTAAGTTGGATTTCTTCTTCTGCCTCCAGCTTAAAATCCTCCAGCTTTTCAGGCTTAATCATTGGCAAATTCTCAAGAGAGGTAATTCCAAAATAACGAAGAAATTCTTCTGTGGTACCAAAAACAATCGGCCTTCCCGGCGCATCCAGCCTACCTACTTCACAAACGAGATTATATTCCACCAGCTTATTGACCGCATGGTCGCTTTTCACGCCGCGAATTGCTTCGATTTCCAACTTCGTAATCGGTTGCTTATAGGCTATAATGGAGAGGGTTTCTAATAAGACATCCGTCAATACATGCTTTTTGGGCACATGTGCTACTTTAATGATGGTTTCATACATGTCTGCCTTGGTGCATAATTGAAAGGAACCTTCCAGCTCCATTATTTGAATCCCCCGATTCTCACTCTCATACACATCCATCATCGTGTGTATGACACGCCGAACCGTATCCTCATCATGTTCACAAGCAAGCGCGATTGTGGATAGTTCCACGGCCTCACCCATCGTAAATAGGATGGCCTCAATTTTAGCTTCTAATTTTTTAATTTGCTGTTCCAATCAAACTACCCCCGTCATTTGGTCTATATGTAATCAAAATGTCATCAAAGGTATGCTCTTGGGAGATTTCCAGCTTGCCAACCTTCATAAGCTCCAGCAAAGACAAAAAGACCACTATGATTTCCATCTTTTTCCTTTGTGTCAGAAGCAACGAACGAAAGGAAAAGGTCTTGTGCTCCCTGGCATATGCCTCAACAAAAAGCATTTTCTCTTCCTGATTAACCTCTTCTTTTTCAATCTTTCCAAATTTACTTCGGATTGGGTCAATTTTATCCACCTGCTTTTTGATGACCGATTGAAAAATGCTATGCAGCTTATGAAGGGTAAGGTCAGATAAAAGCTCCTCAACGTCTACTTCTTCGCGGTAGTTCTTGATTTCAGAAGGGATGTCCGCTTTTTTATAAAAAACCCTTGCAGCATCAATTTCCTTATCCTTTAATTCAAGAGACATATATCGATACATTTTATATTCTAAAAGGCGCTCAACTAATTCCCTTCTTGGATCTTCCTCATCTTCTTCTTTCCTAACCTCCTTTGGTAACAGCATCTTGGATTTGATATAGACCAAGGTGGCTGCCATCACCAAAAATTCGCTCATGACTTCCATATCCTTTGTTTCCATCGCGGCAATGTAAGCTAGATACTGCTCGGTAATCAGCACAATTGGGATATCATATATATTAATTTTATTTTTATCAATCAGATGAAGGAGCAAATCAAGTGGTCCTTCAAAAACTTCTAATTTTACTGGTATTCCCATCCTTAACTCCTTATGACCCTACATTTGATAGAAAAACAGAAAGCTATTAATACACAAGCTTCGTATGATTCCAAGAAGCGCACACAATATAAATATCATTTTGATCAAATAGTCATTTCGTATGATAGAAAAATATTTCTCGCGCGATTTGGCTGCTATCACAAGTCCCATATCAAAGGTCATGAGCGGAAATAGGTTCACAAAAAACATACCAAATGCGGTAATCGAAATATACTGAAAAAACATGAACCAGAACACAGAAAAATAATGACTCATATCGACCTCAATAAATGCAAATCGGCAAATCAAAAAACCGCCAGCCGTTAATAACAGCAGCATAATAAATCCAGCTAGTCCAAGATATAAATTGTTTTTATCCCGCTTTGTGCGAAGCATATAGCTTTTGGAAAACCCGCAAAAACCCGTTAACGAAAAAATAAGACCGATCGGGTCAATAAATTGATAGCTTTTCCTTAAATTTTTACCAAGACGTGGTTTCTTTTCGAAATAAAAAAATAGTACCGTTTTTGGTATTTCATGCAATATCATAACAACACAGCTAGCAAGAAGCAGTGAAGCGATGCTAAGTAGTTTTAATCCCATGCCTTCTTCCTTTCATTCTTATCTTCTTATTCTACTCACGAAACCGTTGTTTTTCAAGTGTTTTTTAGTTGTATCGTAATAAATTCCGGGCGATTATTAATTCGAATCGGGAGCGTATGCGCACCAAGTCCTCTTGAGAGGATCATCTTCGCTTGTTTTCCTTTAAATAATCCAAAATCATACTTGGGAAAGAGTTGGTGTTCTGGCGAAATAACTCCTCCTAAATAGGGAAGCACCAAAAGCCCTCCATGTACATGTCCAGATAAAACAAGTGCTGCACCATAGGCGTCATAGATTGGAAAATATACCGGATTATGTGCCAGTAAAATCGTAAAGCACCTTGGGTTTCCGATTTTTTTCTCTATCTCCTCTTTTGATAGCTTTGTACGGTTCCACCACCGCCTATAATACTCCATCCCAAGCGATAGGCCAAGAATGCCAATCGCATCTTTTCCCCGATAAAGGAGCTGTGTGGTATCATCTACTACGATTATATTTCGTTTATTAAGCTCCGTTTTGAATGTAAGGAGCACATCCTGTCCCCCCTGAATACGTCCTCGCATCCGCTCCTCATGATTTCCGAGACTATAATAGATGGGAGCAATTTTTCTTAACTGTTCCAGAAACGAGAGGGCTTCCTCATAATAAAAATTTCCACTATCACTACCTATGATCATATCACCGCCACAAACAAAAAAATCAAAATTCCCCGCCTTAGCAGCCACTAAAATTGCATCCTTATGCTTCTTATTTTTACTATTATGTAAATCCGCAAGAAAACCAATCCGGCAACCATGAAAGGCTGCCGGAAGATTCGAAAAACAAAGCTCATAGCTTGTGTGATCAATCTGTTTACCCATCCTACACTACTCCTGTGCTTTTGCGACGAAATACAGCTTCGCAATTTTCTTTAAATAATCCAGATAATACGCTTTTAATACGTCTTCCTCTGCAACAATATTGGCCGTACCAATTTGTTCTCCAGATAAATAATACTGTATTTCACCCATTTTGTCACCTGTTTTTATCGGTGCACTAGGCTCCTCTTTCATCACAATTCTTTTTTCTATCGCCGCAAGATCAACCGTTTGCGTAAATACATGGGAATAAGGTGCTTCCATTTTGATATGAAGTGTCTCTTTTTTCCCTCTCCTAATTGATATTACCTCAAAGGCATTCTCCTTTGGTGTATCCTGATAGAGCGTACAGTTCGCGAATCCATAATCCAATAGCTTTCTTGCATCCATAAAACGATCCTTAGGTGATTCGGCCGCCATAACGACTGCTATCATATCCATTCCATTTTTTCTGGCAGTCGCGGATAGACAGTATTTTGCTTTTGAAGTGCTACCTGTTTTTAACCCCGTTATTCCATCATAGGTGCGTACTAATTTATTTGTATTCGTCAGACCAAACTCACTTTCGCCTTTTTTGGTCTTATGTATGATGGAATCCATCCAAATTGTTGCATATTCACTGATTTCGGGATGCGAAACGATTAACTCCCTTGACATCAAAGCGATGTCATAGGCAGAGGAATAGTGTCCTTCGGTAATATCATCATCGAGCCCGCAGCAGTTTAGGAAATGAGTGTTTTTCATGCCCAGTTTCACTGCTTTCTCATTCATCTTTTGAACAAATGCCTCTTCAGAGCCTGCAATGTATTCACTCATCGCCACGCAGGCATCATTAGCACTCGCGATGGAAATACATTTTATCATATCCTTTACACTTTGCTTCTCTCCCGGTTCCAAAAACACCTGCGAGCCGCCCATGCTAGCGGCATATTCGCTGACCGAGACCATATCGTCTAGCTTTATTTTCCCCTCGTCCAAGGCCTCAAAAATCAAAATCAACGTCATGATTTTCGTAATACTTGCCATTATCAATCGTTCATCCTTTTTCTTTTCACAGATTACATTCCCCGTAGAAGCCTCCATTAGTACACAAGAAACTCCTGTAACATCAGGTCCCTTGGCTTCTTCCTTTGCAAAACACATGTTTGGAACAAGTATAGAAAGGCTAAGAAAAAGGATTCCCAGCTTTCGAATTAATCTTCTCACATGACCGACCCCATATCCTACTTGTTATTATCATATGCATGAGATTACGAATTTAACCTTGCGATTCAAAAAAACATCTTTTATAATAAATATGACTCTACTTAATCGAACGAAATGAGGTTTCTTTATGGATGCGTTGGTATTTACAAAAAAGGATTCCCAAATTGCAAAGGGTATCGCCATTCTTTTGATGGTCTACCATCATTTATTTGCATACAAACGCCTTCCACAAACCTACGTCAGCGTAATTCCCTTTATCTCTCGAACGGATTTAGCTTCTATTGCTGCCTTTGGTTCCATCTGCATTGCGATTTTTATGCTTTTGACAGGATATGGTCTGTTTTATTCCAATCAAACACAGCATTCTTATAAAAAATGGCTGTTTCACCATCTTATGCGCTTTCTATTTCACGTATGGCTGGTCTTTTTCTTGTGCAATATCCCAAATATTTTATTTATTCACCATAGCTTTCACCTGGCAGAATGGATTCAAAATTTCTTTTTTCTATCCACCTCCTATAACCAGGAATGGTGGTATGTGAGAGTGTATTTCGAAATTCTTTTATTTTCTCTTTTCTTTTTTCCCTGGTATAAAAAAAAGAAAATACGATGTGTATTTTTTTCGGCAGCAGGCGCACTCCTTGGATATGTGGTGCATGAAC
>JASKJZ010000202.1 GCA_030154385.1 Clostridiales bacterium | reverse complement strand
TTTTACCACGATTTCAGAAATACCCTTTGTAACATAAATCAGTAAGTCTTGCAATTTTGCAACTTCCTCATTTTTGCCACATACACCTCTTACCTCACAACCGGTACCTTTTGCAGTTTCTTGGCATTGGTAACAAAACATACTCATAATCGTTCCCTCCTTCGTATTATTCCTTTACTGGTTCAAACTCATCTTTACCCACAAAACAAATTGGACAAAGCCAATCATCAGGGATATCTTCAAACGCAGTTCCCGGGGCTATTCCACTATCCGGATCACCTATTTGTGGGTCATAGATATATCCACATGGGATACATACATATTTTATCATTTTATGTTTCTCCTTTCAATGATTATAAATTTTGTTTCACTATTTTAAAGGTGCCGGGGCTTTTACGACAATCAACTCTAGCACGTTTTCCAATACATTCTTAACATTCATCTTTGTATTCACAGGAATTTTTACAAGAGTTCCCTTTTCATATTGGTGAACTTCTTGATCATTTAGCCCGATAGATAAAGTCCCCCTTACCACTGTCATATAAACGTTCGAGTTCGAAAAATGTTCTGGGAGGCCTTCATCCTTATTAAAGACCATATGAATATAATGAATATTTTCATCCTGAATTACTCTTTCAACCGCTTTTTCATCTTCAGTTGACATTTCATAGATTTGTTCAATCATTTTGTATACCTCCTTTTTGTTATAGTTTTAAATTGTGTGGTTAAATTATACAACACATGCGAAGAAATGTATGTTGTTTTTACAACATTTTCTACTTATTCATTGTAATGAATGGCGCTAACAGGACAAGCCAATATTGTTTCGTTAAGCCTTTCTTTGTCTATTTCAGAGTCAAAAGATTTTATATATGCTTTTTTACCTTGCATACCAAAAAACTCAGGATAATTTTTAGTACATAGTGTGCAGCCCATACAAGATTTCCTGTTTAATGTAAGTCCACTTGTTTTCTCTTCTTTCTGTACTATATCTTCGTCTTTCACAATTTTTGAAGTAATCCACGAAAATACTACTATCGCAATTACAGTTAATACCCAACGGATTGCCATAAACTTTATACCCAAAAACTTTACTTCGTTTAATAGCATTGGAACCTTTATTACTGCCCACGAGCTTAAAATTATAATCAAATTTCGTACAGATGCTCCTTTTTTGTGAAGCATGACACACATAGGAAATGCTGCATATATCGGACCTGCAGATATGCTGCCTAAAACAAACGACAATATAATACCTTTAACTTTGGATTCTTTTCCTAAGTATTTTGTGATTTTTTCCTTTGCAATCCATGTATCCAAAAGTGCGGTAAGAACAAATATCACCGGCATTATCATAAGCATTTCTTTAATGTAATAGGCACTATTTTTAATTGATGTAACACCCATATTGGGTTTAATTACAAACATCAAGATATATGCAGCTGCAACCACTATCAAGAAGGTATTATCTTTTGCTTTTTTTAAGATTTTCATACAATCACCCCCATCACCATAGCGATAATTATGGCAAATAAAAAGCTTAATCCATTTCTGGTTGCAGTAAATTTAAGCCCAAATTCACGCTTTTCAAGTGGAAATGTTACGACTCCTACCATTGTAAGTGTAGTTAGAAATGCTACGGAAGGAACAACACTAACCCCGGCGTCAACCAGTGTACCGACAAGCGGAAAAGCAATAAAGGCAGGGATCAGTGTAATTGTTCCAAATGCCGCCGAACCCACCGTTGCTATAAACAAGGATTGACTTCCTACAAATTCGGCAATATTCTCTGGCGGTAATATTGTCAGAATTAAACCGATTAAAAAAATAATTGATAATATGCTTCCCAGCATCCCCTTGCCCATACCAAATGCCATTTTAAGTGCTTTCAATGTCTTCAATTTATCTTTTTTTAAGGAAATCAAAAGGAATATAATCGTTCCTATCCACATTGCTGCTGTAAAAATATCCATACAAATCCTCCATTCTTTTTGTTGTAACACAATTATAAAGTAGTTTATCATCCTCAAATAGACACCGATGTTTCTTTTTGATATAATGTTTTAAATGGAGGAGTAAATTCACATGAATATCGATATTTTACGAAACATTTCATTATTTTCAGCTGTAAAGGAATCTGATTTAGAAAAACTAATAGCAGGTAATCATATTTATCAAAAACACTATATGAAAGGTGCAACCGTTCATAATTCAAATGAAACTTGCCGTACATTAGATATTGTATTGTCAGGAAGTTTGGTCGCGTATTCTTTATCAACGAACGGTTCAGCAACTACGATGTTTGAATTTAGTCAGGGAAGTGTGATAGGAGCAAATTTATTATTTGGTGAAAACCACAGTTATCCTCTTAATATCTATTGTCTTACAGATTGTCAAATTATCCATATTGACATAAATGCTGTTTTGGAGTTTTTGCATGATTACAATTTCACATTGCATTATATAAAGTCAATCTCACAAAATTCTCAAGGAATAAATCAGAAAATAGCAATGTTTACGCAAAGAACACTTCGAGAAAATATTATGGATTATTTTAAACAGCAAACTATCATACAGAAATCTTCGGTAATTCTGCTTCCAATGAGTAAAAGGCAACTGGCAGATTATTTTGGTGTACAAAGACCTTCTTTGTTCAGAGAGCTAAAAAAATTAAACGAGGAAGGTATTATTGAAATTAATAACCGTACAATCGCAATAAAAAAATATAAATACTAAATATTTAAAGGATGTTGTAAAATATAAAAGTCAAATTTAATCTTAAAGCAGAGCAACGGCAAACTAAACTTACTGTTACTCTGCTTCATTTTCTTATAAACACAATATAGTTCAAGTATAATCGATGATGCTACCTCTCCATATCCTGCTCTTTTAGATTTTGCTCCTGTATCCCACGAAAAGCCAACAAATCCTGATTAAAATCCTTTGTCTGCGGGGTCTGTATAAAGGTCTTGTACCCCAAATCCGCAAAGGTTTCAGCGGAGATTCCCGCCTGAATCTGTCCGTGGTTATGGGGCTGACCCTTGGCATCTTTGCCGTCCACATCGTTATCATAGCAAAACACAATCTCGACAATTTCTGGGTGGTGCTGCAAATAACGGTAAAGAGCCTTATCTGACAGGCAACCTTCGGCAACTCTGTGATCTTCCCGCCAATCAATACCGTGCAGCTTGCACAGAGTGGCATGGCTCATAGCATCAATAGGAGCTTCAAATTCATATACCCGGTTGGAACGCCCCTCCATGCAGAAACCATAGGTCTTATCAGAGTTCTCCACATCTTGCCGAAACTTACTGTCAGAGCCGGGCGCTCTGAGTGCACAGTACCGGGGCTTGCCTGTTTCGTCATAACCTACAAAGGCACAGTTATGGAATGTATAACCGTTTTTCTCAGTCCTTGCTCCATATACTTTCCCAGCCTCAATCATAGCGTAGACAATTTTCTGATCACTACCACGAGTATAGGTCAAGTAGGCGATGGTACGGTCAAAACTCTTGTCCTTGGGCGGCAGCACCAGTTCGCCCCTGGGACCTTTTTCAACGGTTGGCACCAAGGAAGTCGTCCCCTCATAGGCACGGCAGCCCAAAATCAGTTCCGCCGCACTTTTGAAATCCGATGCACCCAAATATTCCTTTGCAAAATCCACGATATTACCCTTGGTCTGTGTAGAAAAACAGTAGTAGCCGCGCCCATGGTTAAACAGATACAGTCCGCCGCTGTTCTTCACATGAACGGTGTAGTTATCGCCTTTTTCAATCTGAAAACCATTTTGCACGGCAAAGTCAATGATATTGGTGTCAAAGACCTGCTTCATCTGCTCTTCCGTAAAGGGCATAGGCTTTGACGATGTACGCATGGGTTGTCACCTCCATTCCACGCAAAAGTGCCCCCTGAAAGCAGTTTCAATCCGCTTTCAGGGGGCACTTTTGTTATCTGGTATTTTGTTATCGTTCTAAATCATCTTTACCGCTATAGGCAGTATCCTCAGTCACATCGCTGCGGTGGTCGTCTACCGGAATCCATGTTCTGCGGGTATTTACCACTTCCGAAAGCAGTTCCACTCTCTCCCGAAGGGCAAAGCACAACGCATCGCAACGGGCAGTATCTATAAACACGGATCCGCGCATCAGCTCCCGTAGCTCCTCGTCAATATCATAAAGGGAGTTTAGATTCAGCCACTCAAAAGAGCTTACCAGCTTAATTTGCTCCTCATGGTTGTTCTTAAAAGGCTTGCAGGACAGCTTAGCTTTCGATCCAATCATAGAGAGGGGCTTATCAAACCAAAGAGAGGTTCCACTGTCGAATATGGGAGCCGCTCCGAGATATGCAAGTGTTTCCGCATTTCTTACTACACCGAAGTTATTCTGGTGCCGGTCTTCATTAACAATCAGGTAATCAAGCACCATCATCCGGTCGAGAGCCTCCTTCATACCGGGGATGCCAAGATTTTCACAGCAATCAAGGTAATGCTGATAAATCGACACATGGTTCGGTTTTTTCTCCGTCTGCATCACATACCATGCGGAGATCAGTTCTGTCTGCGGTGTAATGAAGTCCTCACATACGCTGTAAGGATACTCCTCCTCAGTAAGCAGGGTATATGGAACATGGGGAATTCCAAGCCGTTCCATAATTTTCCTAGCCATCTCCTCGTTATATGGCTCCTGCTGAGTCGCACCGCTTCCGCCCTTGATCAGGCATCGTTTCCCATCTATAATCTTCCACTTTTTCTTGAGCCAGCCGTCCGAAGTATTATCCGGGGACATCAGGCTCATATGGTCATTAGATGAACCCTGTCCAAACAGGATATTTCCCACATCCTCCGAAAAAGGATTATCAAAGAAGTTGACCTGTGACCACTGAATGCCAGAATCAGCCGGACATATCCAATACTGATCGGAAAGACTCAAACCAAGGCATTTTTCCAGCAACTTTTGTGTTGTAGACAGATTCAGTTCTGTCAGTGCATTTTTGATTCCGGCACGGCTTGCAGGGATTGCTCGTCCACGCCACCATTCGTTTAGTGCACTACGGTCTATCACACCTTTTTTCACTGGAATACCCAGCGGCACATGGGGTGCTTCATAGATATGGCCGATAGCAGAAATCGCGCTGGACGCTTCATCCAGCTCTATGTCGGCTACCGAAATATTTTTGTGCATCAGTATATATCGCTTCATGCCATCTGCCATTTCATCATCTCCTGTTCTTAACTTAAAATTATACCAAATACAGTCGTTCTTTTCAACGTAGTAATTATGAATTTTGCAGGACGATTATCGCTCTAATTCTTCCGGGTCCGACATTCCCGGCATACTTGATTTGGC
>JASKJZ010000201.1 GCA_030154385.1 Clostridiales bacterium | reverse complement strand
TTTCAAGAGGCTTTCCACAAACTGGGCAGACCTTATCCGGCATATCACAGCCAGAACGACCTGCATAAGCCTTTACTTCTTCCGAATCAAAATCTGAGTAAAAGCAATTGGTGCAATAATAATGCGCCGAAAGTGGATTTACCTCAGTAATTCCAGACATTGTCGCGACAAAAGAAGACCCGACCGAGCCTCTCGAGCCCACCAAATAACCATCCTCATTTGATTTCCAAACGAGCTTTTGTGCGATGATATACATAACTGCAAATCCATTGGATATAATCGAATTAAGCTCCTTCTTTAACCGATCCTCCACAATCTTTGGAAGGTTCGGTCCATACATGGAATGCGCTTTATTATAACAAATTTCCGTTAACTCCTTATCGGAATCTGGTATAACCGGCGGACATTTATCGGGACGAACCGGGGATATTTTCTCACACGCATCTGCTATCAGATTCGTATTTGTAATGACAACCTCTTCCGCCTTTTCCCTACCAAGGTAGGAAAACTCTTCTAGCATCTCCTGTGTTGTCCGAAGATATAAGGGAGCTTGGTTATCCGCATCCTTAAAGCCCTTTCCTGCCATTATGATGCGGCGGTAGACCTCGTCCTCAGGATCTAAAAAATGAACATCGCAAGTCGCAACCACTGGTTTATGGAACTCTTCTCCCAGTGCCACAATCCGTTTATTGATTTCCATTAAATCCTCTTTGGACTCAATATCATACTTATCATCCAAAATCATAAAGGCATTGTTTAGAATCGGCTGTATCTCTAAATAATCATAGAAATTAACAAGTCTAGTAATTTCTTCCTTTGATTCATTCCGAAGCAATGCCTGATAAAGCTCTCCTGCCTCGCAGGCTGAACCAATAATCAAGCCTTCTCTGCATTCCTCTAGCAGACTTTTGGGAATCTTTGGACGTCTCTGGTAATATTCAATATGAGATAAGGATACCAGCTTATACAAGTTAACCCGTCCAATGTCATTCTTTGCAAGTATGATACAGTGGTGAGAAGGTAGCTTTCTTACCGCTTCCTTAGAAGCACTTGCAAGGCTGGCAATTTCGCCAAGCTTCTGAATTCCTTGATTTTCAAGCATTTGTAAAAAACGAAGAAATATTTCTGCTGTGGCGGTCGCATCATCGACTGCGCGGTGATGATTTTCGAGTGATATCGAAAGCTCCTTTGCTACCACATTTAGCTTGAATTTATTCAAATTCGGAAGGAGTACCCTTGCAAGTCCTACGGTATCCACTACCGTAAAATCCGTCGCGATTCCTAACTGTTCTGCCTTTTTGGTAATAAAACCGACGTCAAAGGAAGCATTATGTGCTACCAAAACAGAGTTCTTGCAAAACTCCAAAAAGGAAGGCAGCACGGCTTCTATTTTGGGAGAATCCAGCACCATCTCATCCGTAATCCCGGTTAACTGCTCAATTTTAAAAGGAATTGGGATATCAGGATTTATAAAGCTGCTAAAGGTATCACAAATTACCCCATTTACAACCTTTACTGCACCAATCTCAATAATTCGATCATTGACTGGACCAAAGCCGGTTGTTTCAATATCAAAAACTACAAACGAAGCATTAAGCGATTGTCCCTGATCATGCTCGACAATAGTTTTTCGATCGTCCACGATATAGCCCTCACAGCCATAAATAATTTTAAAATCATCATCCTTTGACAGACTATGCGCCGCATCGGTGAAGGCCTGTACGACACCATGATCGGTAATTGCAATGGCCTTGTGTCCCCAGGAAATCGCACGCTTTATCATGGTTTTTACATCCACAACTGCATCCATATCGCTCATTAACGTATGTGCATGCAGCTCGACTCTCTTCTTGTCGCTGGTGTCTTGTCGCTTGGAGGTAAAATCAGGTATCGTCTTCATGCCGACAATAGAACCAATACTAATTTCACGGTCATATCGATCCATCATTGCCATTCCCTTTAGACGAATAAAAGCGCCCTTCTTTAAGCATGATAACACTTCTTCTGCCTGACCTGCCCGTAGAAAAAGCTTACCAGAAATCGTATCCGTAAAATCAGTTACGTTAAAAATCACCAATACCTTCTCATTCCGAAGCTCCCTGCTTTCTACAAAAAGCACCTTGCCTTGAATGACAACTTCACCAATTTCATCGATAATATCCGCGATAGGGGTTAATTCTCCATCAAACGAACGTCCATAAAAAATGTCTTCATCCTCTGGAAGCCGTTTTTTCTTCCATTCGAATTTTTTTGGTTCTTCCTTCTTTACGACTGTTCTTGGCTTTGCAGGTTCTTCTTTTTTATTGAGAGATTCGCTCTTTGCAAGTATATTGCTTTTTGGTGGAAGTGCGAATATTTCCTCTCTGTCCTCGATTTCTTTTTTCTCAGCTTCTTTATAAGTAAACAAGATTGAAACCGGAAAGCCGCAGCGCTCCCGAAAAATAGCTTCTAACTTGCTTTGTATTACCGAAACGCGCTTCTTCACAACAAAATTATCCTCAACCGTAAGCCGTATAATGTCTTGTTCGATTTGAATATCTGCTGTCTTGAAAATCCCAGCATCCACTGCACTTTCCTCTTTCAATTCCTCCAAAATGCTGTCAAAATAAATAGGCATCAGTTTCTCCGGTGAATAACTATCCGGCAACTCATACCTTGGAATTAAATATACTTGATGATTGGTCGATTGAAACAACTGCTTCCATATCTGATATTCCATTTTTTTAATATCACGATATGCAATCAGACGTTTCCCCTTTATATATACTTTTATGCAGTGGTGACGCTTTTGGGCCACCACCTTTTCTACCTCAGCTTCCATAAAAAGCTGCATAAGGGAATCACTTACCTTCACCTTATCAAATACTTCAAAAAAATTCATAGAGCATCTTCCTTTTTCTGGCTAGTTCCAGTGTAAAAGCTCTTGCCTTAACGTCTCTAATAATTCAGCTTCTGGCACTTTTTTTACGATTTGACCCTTTTTAATCAAAAGACCCTCTGATATGCCGCCAGCGATTCCAATATCAGCCTCTTTTGCCTCGCCAGGACCATTGACAGCACAGCCCATCACTGCCACTTTAATATCTAAGTCAAACGCTTCTACCATTGCCTCTACCTGGTTTGCAAGAGAAATCAAATCAATTTGCGTTCTCCCGCAGGTCGGGCAGGATACAACCTCAATTCCACCATTTCTTAACTTAAGGGTCTTTAAAATCAATTTAGCACTTCTGACCTCTTCCACAGGGTCTCCTGTCAAGGAGACGCGGACGGTGTCACCAATTCCGGCCGATAAGATAGCACCAAGACCAACTGCTGATTTGATGTTTCCCGCATATAAGGTACCCGCTTCTGTTATCCCAACATGAAGAGGATAATTTGTACTCTGGGCGATCTTTTGATGTGCCTCTATCGCCATTACAACATCGGAGGATTTTATACTGATGACAAGATTTTCATAACCCATCTCTTCAATCATGCGTACCTTATCAAGTGCGCTTTCCACCAAACCTTCTGCCGTAACGCCTCGATACTTTTCGACCAGTTCTTTTTCAAGTGAGCCACTGTTTACACCCACACGGATGGGAATGTTACGTTCCTTTGCTACTTCAACAACCGCTTGCAAACGATCTCTTCCTCCGATATTACCTGGATTGATTCGAATTTTATCTGCTCCCTGTTCCATCGCAAGAATCGCCAATTTGTAGTCAAAATGGATATCCACTACCAGCGGAATATGAATTCTTGGCTTAATTTTTGCAATCGCGAGCGCCGCCTCTTTGTTTGGTACGGTGCATCGTATGATATCACAGCCTGCCTCTTCTAATGAAAGTATCTGAGCCACCGTTTTTTCTACATCTTCGGTTTTTGTATTGGTCATTGACTGGATCAAGATTGGATTTCCTCCTCCAATTACCCGATTTCCAATCGAAATGACTCTTGTTTGATCTCGATACATTGTATCCCCCCTATAACAATCTTGCAATATCATTGTACATCACAAACGCCATCAGAAGCATTAGTGCGACCAGGCCAACGAGGTGTACGAATCCTTCCTTTTCTTGTGCCACTGGCTTCCCTCTTAGCACCTCCAGGAATAAAAACACCAAACGTCCGCCATCCAGTGCGGGAATTGGAAGCAAATTCATGACACCAAGATTCGCACTTAGTAAAATACACATATTGAGAATCGTAAGCACCGTAGTCGTAATCCCATAGGACTTACTCTCTTGAATGGCTCCTCCCACCATATCAACGATACCAACTGGACCTGCAATGTCATCCTTGCTGACCTTTCCTGCAATTAACTGCCCCAAGCTCTCAATTGTAAGCTTAATCCAATACTTTACCTCAATCACGCTATATTTTATCACACCCAAAGGCGACAGTTTTACGCGGTCAGATCCAAAGCCAAAACCAAGACGATACACACCGTCCGTATCAATTTGTGGAACAACGGATATCGTATTTTTTACGCCATCGCGTTTATACTGAATCTCAACGGGTTCACCAGATAACGGATGAAATTGAAAGAACACACTGATTTCCCTTGAAAGCTGTATGCTGCTGTGATCAATTTTTGTTATCTCATCTCCAACTTGAAAGCCTGCCTCTTGCATCGGTGCGCCCTCTTGCAAGGAGGAAATCGTCGGAGCGTCATGCCCGGTTATACTTAATATTATCAGCGATAATAAAAATGCAAGTAAAAAGTTAAAAAATGGACCTGCAAAAATCACAGATATTCTTGCCCAAACACTTTTTTTATGAAAAGCGTTTTCATCCTCTACCACTTCATCCTCTCCAAGCATCATGCAAGATCCACCGATTGGCAAAAGCTTCCAAGAATACTTGGTTACCTTTTGACATCCTTCCAGTCCTTCAAATGCAGATTGGGATAAGAAGGGACGAAATACAAACCCTTTCTCTCCTTTTGCTAAGGTTATTAGGCGAGGCCCCATTCCAACCGAAAACTCGGTTACGAACACTCCGTTTTTCTTAGCCAAAAGAAAGTGCCCTAGCTCATGTATTACAATGATTACAGTAAAAATTAAAATTGCTACTAATATATTCATGCTATTCCTTTCTATCTCCATTTACTGTTGATTGTATCATAAGTTTCCTGTTCGGTCACCAGAATTTCATCAATAGAAGGATTTTTTATCAGTTTATGCTTACTCATCGCATATTCAATCATCTCTGGAATTTCCAGATACGAAATTTCCCGGTTTAAAAACTTAGAAACTGCCATTTCATTTGCTGCATTAAAGACTGTCGGCATACTTCCACCCGCTCTTCCTGCTTTAAAAGCGATCGCAAGTCCACGAAAAACGCTGAAATCTGGCTTTTGAAATGTAAGTTCAC
>JASKJZ010000200.1 GCA_030154385.1 Clostridiales bacterium | reverse complement strand
GATTTTACCCTTGTCAATCCCTTTTCTATTTTATTTTTTCGAAATTGCGAAGGGGTCATTCCGTAGTAATTGCGAAAAGCTTTACTAAAGTAGTTGCTGTCTGCAAAACCGAGCCTCTCAGCAATCCATTGAATCTTTAGGGAGTCGTCTAGAAGCAATTCACTGGCACGCTCCATTCTTACTTTTTGGACATATTCATAGATTCCGATTCCATAGGTTGATTTGAAAATTTTAGATAAATATTCCTTCGAAAAAAAATACTGATCCGAAAAAGAGGAGAGGGAAACATTTTGGCTATAGTTTTTATCGAGGTAATCTTTAATTATGACAATTATCTCATTTGCGGAAACAGGAGTTTCTTCCATGTCTCCTTCGACGGGAGTAAAGCTAGGGTTGAGAAGAAGGACGGCACGTTGTATAGAAGCGTTTAATTCCTCCTCTACAATTGGCTTTAAAATATAATCAATGGCTCCCAATTTAATGGCGGATTGCGCATAATGAAAATCGTCATAACCACTAATGACAATATATTTTGTTTCTGGAAATTCGTGCTGCGCAAGCCTTAAGAACTCGATTCCATCCATAATCGGCATATGCATATCAACAAAAACCAGGCTTGGCCGGAGCTCACGCATTGCATAAAGACCTTCCTTTCCATTTGCTGCAGTGATGGGAGGCTCCAGGTGGTACGTTTTCCACTTCCCTAATTTACGAATGGCTATGTGTACGGCCTTCTCGTCGTCTATAATTAAAGATTTATACATAGGTATTCTCCTTTATAATGGGTATTGTCAGGATAATTGAAGTATATGCGCCTTCCTTACTGTCGATTTGAAAGCTAGCTTTTCCTTCATATAATAATTTCAAGCGGCTATTCAGATTAACGAGGCCGATTCCTAGCTTTTGATCGGTTGCTTGGTTAGTCGCACAGGCAAGGGTTAGCTCATCTAGATATTCAGGAGAGATTCCGCAGCCATCATCGTCCACTTGAATGACCAATAGGGATTCACAAATTCGGGAAGAGACATGAATATGGATGGGATGATCACTTTTTCCCATACCATGTAAGATGGAATTTTCCACTAACGTTTGAATGCTTATTTTTGGTACCAGGTAGGTAAGAGCCGAGGAATCCGTTTCGACGGATACCGTTAGCTTTTCTTCTAAACGCATTTTTTGAAGCAGAATATAATGATTGACGTACTCGAGTTCGGAAGAAAGGCTTACCAAATCGCCGCCTTTTATGGTATAGCGCAGGATGCTTGCCAGAGAGGTTATCATTTTATTGATTTTTGGTTGATCATTGATTAAGGCTTCGGTCGAGATGACCTGTAGGGTATTGTACAAAAAATGGGGGTTTAGCTGTGCTTCTAGTGCAATTAGTCTTGCTGTTTTTTCATTGAGCTCTGATACGTAGTTTTTCTTAATCAAGGCATCAATATGCTGGATCATATAGTTAAAATCATACGAAAGATTTGTGATTTCCCGATTACCGCCGATATCCACGGTTGTGGTGAAGTCTCCATTTCCAACATTTCGCAGATTGTTGGCAAGCGTTGAGAGTGGGATGGTGGTAAACCGAATCAATGCGGTTGTTAATAATATGGCAATTATCCATACCAAAACACCCATCAATAGACTAATTTGGAAGGCATGTAAGATAGCAGTGTCCACAACCGTCGAAGGCGTAAAGGATACAAGCTTTATATGATAAGAATTGCTTTCACTCATTGTTACAATAAAGGACTGATCCTTTATTTTTAGCGTAACATAATCATTTGCTGTATTGTTTATCACTTTTTTTAGCGCCTGCGTATGATTACGGTGAATTAAGCTCTGATTTCCACTGTAGAGAAGGTCATTGTTTTCATTTAATATACAGAGAAATTCCCCATTGTCATTATGGTTTTTGACAAGTGATTTTATATAAGACTGATCAACTGTTACTTTTACGATTGCAATCGGTTCTTTATCCTTGATGCGAATGATGGTGTGATAAAAATCCAGGAAAGCTTTGTCAGAGGATGCGGGAAGTATAGCAGTGCCTTTTGTTTGTTCCGGCTTAGAACCGAGCACAGTTTTTTGTGTCCCCAAGTTTTGGATAAACTCAATGGACTGCCCTGTCAAATAAATATGGTAGGAAATTAAGTCATTTCTCGCATAATAATATGCACGCATTTGGTTTTTTACATAGCTTTTTTGGGAAGTGTCCAAAGGAAATTTGGTATCAAAAATACGGCTTAATTTACTGTCATAGCAAGGTTGAATGGAGAAATAGATCAAATCCTTGATATATTGATCAAAATTCTCCGCTTCTAAATGCAGCAGCTTATTCGTGGTGTTTACCTGTGTCTCTAAAATGGCGGCACGGTTTCTTGAATAATTATTTCCTAAAATTACAACAATGGTAAGTGATAGGATAAAGGTCATAAGTGTAATCAATTGTGTCCACAATGGGATTGTATTTAAATATCGTAATATATTTTTTTGGTTCATAGGAGTTTTCCTCTCAGACTGTGATGGGATATGATTCTGGTATCATCATACAATAATACGAAAAAAAAGACAAATAACACGCATGATTTGTTCAATATTTTACCCGCTATTGTTTTTGATTTTCCATTTTTTATGCACTATGTATGCGATATAATAAAAAACGTAAATAATCTATGCAATATGAAAAAGGGGTGAGGAAATGCTGACATCAAAAAGAAAACAAAAAGAAATCTTGGAAAATATGTTGTATACCATACCATCCTTCGTTTTGGTATCGTTAATGCTCTATATTCCATTTATTATGAGTGGCTTCTATTCCTTAACAGAATGGAACGGAATTGCAAAGGAACCAACCTTTATTGGGTTTGATAACTTTCGGACAATTTTTGCAGAAAGCACGGATTTTAAACATGCATTGATATTTACCGGAAAGTATACGATTGCGTTTGTCATTCTTTCTAATATAATCGCGATTGCGCTCGCACTTGTTTTAACAAAGAAATTTCGTTTTGTCAATCTGGTTCGTGGTGTGTTTTTTATTCCCTATATCATGAGTATGACGATTGTAGGATTTATATGGAAGTTTATTTTCACACAGGGCTTTGCCATGCTGTATGAGCTTACCGGCTGGAGCATTTGGAATTATAGCTGGTTGGGGGATCCAAAGCTTGCGTTCTATTCCGTAGCTTTTGTTGGGGTATGGCAGTCGCTTGGTTTTTATATCGTGCTGTATATTGCAGGATTACAGGCAGTGCCAAAGGATGTGCTAGAGGCGGCAGTAGTAGATGGGGCGACTGGAAGACAACGCTTTTTTAAGGTGACACTACCTTTGCTTGGACCTTCCATTACGACCTGTATTTTCATGTCACTTACCAATGCATTGAAGGTATTTGATATCATTTTAGCCCTGACAAAGGGTGGACCTGGGGGAGCAACCTATAGTGTGGCACTTCAAATTTATAAAGAAGCTTTTCAGAATAATCATTATGGGCTAGGATCAGCAGAATCCATTGTTTATTTCCTATTTGTATTACTCATAACGCAGATTGTATTAAAATTTTTTAGCAGCAGGGAGGTGGAAAGCTAATGCAAATTACGAGAAAGAAGAGAATAGGGCGTGTCTTATTCTTATTAATTATTACGGTATTGGCACTTGTCTATATTTATCCCGTTTTTTTGATGTTGATGAATTCCTTTAAGCCGTTTGGCGAAATTGTCTCGAATGCGATTGCACTGCCTAAAAAACTCGCTTTTGAAAATTATCAGTATGTCATTGATAAAATTGATTATGCGCATTTATTTTTAAATAATGTATTTATTACGGTTGTGGGTATTATCGGAATTGTGTTTTTTTCTTCCTCTACCGCTTATATCCTTGATAGAAGGAGAAATCGTTATACAAGATTGATTCATTTTCTAATTATCACACCTATGTTGATTCCGTTCCAGACCATTATGATAACCTTGTTAAAAACGATGACCATCGTACATCTTTCGGGAAGCAAATTAGGACTTGGTATCCAGTACTGGGGGTTTGGAATTCCAATGGCGACATTTACTTTCTACAATTTTATGAAGACCATTCCAAAGGAGCTAGATGAGAGTGCAAAGATTGATGGTGCTTCGACGACAAGAACCTTTGTATCGGTTATTTTTCCACTTTTAAAGTCCGTTACGGTCACGGTAATCGTATTGGATGTGATGTGGATTTGGAATGACTTTTTGCTTCCACTTTTAATGGTCAACAGCGATAACAAAACAAAGACCCTTGTTTTAGCGGCTTATACCTTTGTTGGGCAGATGAATACGAAATGGCATTATGCAATGACAGCGATGGTGCTTGCCGTAGTCCCTTCTATTTTGATTTTTGTTCTATTACAAAAATATATCGTAGAAGGCGTTGTAGCTGGTGCAGTAAAGGGTTAAGTTGATGATATTGTTTTTTGGCAGGAAACGCCAAAATTAATATAGGTGCCATGCCTAACATGGCAGAATGAAATGTTAAATTAAGAGGAGGTATTTTATGAAACGAAAAGTGGTTAGTATGTTACTTTGTACAGCAATGGTAGTGGGATTGCTAAGCGGATGTGGAAACAATGGGACCAAGGAAGTAGCAAATGACACCAAAACAAATGATACGGCGGTTACCCAGGACACGGCGGATACCGCGACGGATACCACAAGTAATGAACCAGCAGAAATCAATATTTTTATCAGCCAGCCAGAATATGCGGATGCGATTAATACACTCATTGATGCCTATAAAGAGGTGGCTCCCAATGTTACGATTAATTATGAAACAACGCAAAACGATTATTCAACTCTTTTGAAGGCAAAACTTAATTCGGGCGATGTCCCTGATATCTTTTCTTCTACATCGGGAAAAGAAATCGATGTATACAGAGAATGGTCTTATGATCTATCGGATCAGCCACTTGCGAAAACCATGCTTCCTTCTGTTGCCTCAGCCATGGCATCTACGGAGGAAGGTGGCGGCCTTTATGGAGTTGCAATCAAAGGAAACTACTTTGGAATGATTTACAATCAGGACATTTTTGAAAAAGCAGGAATTAGCCAATTTCCAAGTACAATAAGTGCAATGAAGGATGCTTGCGAAAAATTATCAGCCGCAGGCTATACACCATTTACGACAGGTTATAGCGAATGGTGGGTCTATAAGCATGTATGGCAGCATTTCTTAGCGGCAGCGGCAGCAAATGCTGGTACTGATGTTGCAATGCTCGTTAAAAAATTTGAAAGTGGAGAGGCAAAGGTTTCCGACTATCCAGAACTATACAATAATTTCTTTGATTTTATTGACTTGACCGTAAAATATGGAGATACTAAGCCTTTGGAAACGGCTCTTGAAAATGAAGAATCTGCATTTGCGAGTGG
>JASKJZ010000199.1 GCA_030154385.1 Clostridiales bacterium | reverse complement strand
GGCTGGGGAAATATATCGGGATGAATTAAACAGACTTACAGAATTTTTAAAGAAAGGAGAATCGATACGAATTTGGTATAGTAATAGTCCATATTCTTTGTGTGGACTATATTATTTATGCAATATGTTATGGAAGTATCCCAATGAAATCTATGTAGTTAAACTACCCGAGTACCTACAAAATGATAAAAACACAATAAGTAAATATAGCAATTGGGGCGAAGTATCAGAAGAAGAATTTAGTCAATTTCTTGTTTATGAGAAAAAGATCACGATACCTGAAATGAAAATGTTCAGTAATAAATGGGTCAAGCTAGTGGAAGACAATAGTCCTCTTAGAGCTATGATCAATGGAAGTTTAGTGGGTGTACCAGAAGATTTCTACGATTTTTTAATACGGAAACGACTTTCGAATAATCCTGTCAAGGAGGCAAGGTTGCTTGGAGATATTTTAGGCTACTATCCATTCGGTGTAAGCGATAGCTGGTATGCTTCAAGGATTGAATATATGATAAATACTGGAAGCATTAAAGTGGTTGAAGATTCTGAAAAAAGATATGCTCGCATAATCTGTAAGTCATTTTGATGGAATTGATGTATTAGGCATGGGGATTTTTTATGGGATTAGCGCTTAGCTCTGTCGGAGTAGCAATCAATCATGACAGAAAGCAAAACTTAAAGATGAAAATTATAGTTCTTGTGTCGGGCGTTTTATGCTTGGCAGGTTTTATAGGAATAATATTCATCAATGAAAGTCTTTGGTATTTGGCTCCAATGGGTTATTTGATTAAGATGATAAAAGTAAAAAAAGAAAAGAGGAATGAAATTGACAAGTAAAATCTATACAATCGGTTCATTGAAGCAATATAAATATGTTGTAATTCTTTCAGAATACAATGGAAAAATTTTATTGAGTCGACATAAAAAAAGAACAACTTGGGAAACACAAGGGGGGCATATTGAAATAGGAGAGCAGCCGATGGAGGCAGCAAAAAGAGAATTGTATGAGGAATCAGGCGCGATTGATTTTAATATAGAACCGTTATGTGATTATTGGGCAGGTGTTGAAGGAACAGACGATTGGGCGAATGGTATGGTGTTTCATGCAAGGATCCATAAATTGGGAAACATGCCAGAAAGTGAAATGGCAGAAACAAAGCTATTTGATGAATTGCCACAGAATTTAACTTATCCGGAAATAGCCCCTGTTTTATTTCAGTACTTATTTCAAAACAGATACAAAAGAAGGTGAGCATATTCGAGAATTGATTGAGATGATGGTTTATTTACAGACGGAGCGAACGGTTATAAGGGATTATTATGAGGAAGATCTGAACACGCATCATGCCCTTTTTAGTGATAAGACAGCAATGTATTATTTACAGGACATTGCAACAAAAACAATGGAAGAATCAAGGAGGAACCTTCAGGATGCGATAAATGAAGTGAAAAATGTAAATCGAAAATTCTACTTTTTACGCATCGAAGAGAAAGCAACAAACGAACATATTGGTGAAATCGGTTATACCGTTACAGAGTTTACTCCACTTGGTAAATTAGTTGGGATGGGCTATTTTATTCGTCCGAAGTTTTGGAGCAGGGGATATACAACAGAAGCCCTTGGGGAACTCATGCGCTTCGCTTTTGAGGAAAATGATGTTTTTAGAATCTCATGTGGCTGTATAAAGGATAACATTGGATCGGAAAAAGTTATGATCAAAAGTGGAATGATTAAGGAAGCTGACTTTAAGTCGCTTGTTTGGCATGATGGAAAACTGAAAGATAGAGTGGAATATCGATTATTAAAAACAGAATGGGAAAAGTTTCATAAGGGAGGAATTATTTTTAACGAAATCACTAGGAAGGAAATCGGATGAGAATGATTAGAAAAGCAAAATGGGATGATATCGATGGAGTTAGTCAAATTTTCTTACATATTATAGAAGAAGAGGAAAATGGAAACGGTTCAACTGGATGGAAGCGGAATATCTATCCAACGAAAGAGACAGCAGCCGCAGCCTTGGAGAAAAATGATTTGTTTGTTATGGAAGAGGCCGGAATGATTATAGCGGCTATGCGTTTAAATCAGGAGCAAGTGCCAGAATACTCTATGTGTCAATGGGAGTATCCAGCAGAGGATAATCAGGTCATGGTAATGCATACGCTTGTGGTAGATCCACGTGCAAAGAGACATGGTTGTGGTAGAATGATGGTGGAATTTTATGAAAATTATGCAAAAGAAAAACACTGCCCTTATCTAAGAATCGATACGAATGAAATTAATATGCGTGCTCGCAATATGTATAAAAAATTTGGATTCAAAGAAGTTGGGATTGTACCATGCAGCTTCAATGGAATTGAACATGTAAACTTGGTTTGTATCGAAAAGAAACTAGAGCTATGATGCGGGAGATGGATTTATGAAAAAAAGTGAGTATGAAATGGTTGAACAATATATGCTTACCTGTATGACGGATTGTGCGCATGACAAAGAGCATGTATATCGTGTCTTATATAATGCATTGGAGATTGCACAAACGGAACAAGAGGTAGATTATGACGTCTTAATTAGTGCGTGCCTGCTCCATGATATTGGAAGAAAAGAGCAATTTGAGAACCCTGATTTGTGTCATGCTATGGTAGGTGCAGAAAAGGCATATACCTTTTTACGGACAAACAATTTTTCGGAAGAATTTGCTGATAACGTACAACATTGTATAAAGACGCATCGATATCGAAATGATAATCGGCCAGAAAGTTTGGAGGCAAAAATACTATTTGATGCCGATAAACTTGATGTGACGGGTGCGATTGGGATAGCAAGAACGCTGCTTTATAAAGCGCAAGTTGAGGAACCTTTGTATACATTAAATTCGGACGGAAGTATTTCAAATGGCGAGAACGATGAACGGCCTTCTTTTTTTCAGGAGTATAAGTATAAACTGGAAAAGATATATAATCATTTTTATACAAATAAAGGAAAGGAAATAGCAAAGCAGAGACAAAAAGCGGCTATCGATTTTTATAATAGTATGCTGCTTGAAGTGGAGTCCTCTTATGAAATCGGGAGATACGAACTAACGCAACATATTGATAAATAATGTACTGGATAATGTAGAGGTAGAAGTGGAGGTAGCGTTTATATGGAATTATTTGATGCAATCGAAAAAAGAAGAACCATTCGGGATTTTACGAACGAAACGATGGATGATTCCACTATTAGAAAAATAGTTGATGCAGGGCTAAAGGCGCCAACAAATGATCATATGAGAGACTGGCATTTTGTGGTAATAAAGGATAAAAACGTAGTTATGAAACTTCTCAATCATGTTCCAAAGGAAATATCGGAACATGACATGAATGTACTGATTAAGGAATGGAATTTATCTGATTCAGAGCAGCAAGCTTGCTACAAAAATGCAGTTCCAAAACAATATAGAATGCTTGCTAGTGCTTCTGTTATAGTGATTCCTTTATTAAAACAAAAAACAGATATTTTTCATGCGGAAAGCTTATCGCATTTTAACGGTCTGGCATCAATTTGGTGTTGCATCGAAAATATTTTTTTAGCCGCAACCGCTCTTCATTATGGATGTACGCTTAGAGTTCCACTTGGTAAGGAAGGGGAGTGGTCAAGAAAAGTGCTTGGATATCCTGAGGAGTATATGATGCCATGTTTTATTGGAATTGGTCGACCAAATAGTGATGCAGAGGCAATAAAGCAGAAAGATATTACATTAGATGACAGAATACATTGGGATAAGTGGTAATTCTTATCAATACATTTGCACTATTTTTTTAGTACCTCAATGATATCGCTTACGCCTATCAGATAGTAACGATATCTGTTATCTGCATATTCAGCTATGACAATGATGTTACCATCTTCATCTCTTAGTATATAGCATGATAGGCTCTCTTTTTCGATGAGATTTATTTTGCTTATCTCACCGCTTTTTGTATCAAATACATATAACATATTATTACCAGTACCATCCTGAAAATATACATAGCTGCTTTTGTTTCCATAATTCTCTATAACTCTGGCACCTAACAATTTTTCGAATTCTGGAAGAGTTTCCACATCGAAAAGCTGATCCTTCGAAATTTTATAAATTTTGATTCTATTATTCAATGTATTGAGGATGATATAATCTCCCTCTCTGAAGATACGATATACAGCATCCGTATCATCCACTTCTTTCAATTTCAAAAAGTCGGTCAGATCAATTGGGTAATTCTTTAGCAAATCGCCTTCCAAAGAGTATTCTTTTATTAGGTATTGTTCATTTTCACCGCATATTACATTGTAAGTATAAATTTTGTCTTCATATAAACATGTGCTTACTAGTATCTCGCCGGAACTGTTTTGATATCTTTTATTAATTATATTTTCGGTTGTGTCCAGAGTTCCAATATTATCAATAAAAAAATCTGTTTTATCGGTTGATAAATCCTTTTGATAATATCGATAAATAGCATTCTCGGTTGCCTCAAGTCTAGTAACTTTTGAATTTGTTTCACTGCTCCTTACAAGCCTGCTACTAAAATCATCCAATGAAATTTCAAGTATATACTCAATAAGTCCTTCTTCTGTGCTAATGCATAATGGATCGTATATTCGGTTATCAAGGATTGCTATGTCCTGTGTTGAAGAACTTACATTGTTTACTTCTGTTAAGAAGGCGGTCTTACCGCTCGTAAAATCATAGTGATAGAATATGCTATTTACTACATCAAGTTCCTTATTAACATCGCCTTCTTTCACGAAAATGAGTTGTTCTGAATCAAAGAAAATAATGTTGCAGTATTTATCTTCTCCGAACAAAAGTTCTTTTCCGTTGGTAATATTGATGTTTTGTATTTGCTCCGATAGATTCTCTTGTTTATCTTCCTTATAACTCTCTTCACTTATTACTTCAGGTGAGGAGCTGCAGCCAGTCAGTAACCATATGATACTTATAAAAAGCAGGAAACGTTTTTTCATTTTAACCTCTTTCTGCAAGAATCTTTATTGATAATTGAGAATTATTATAACATGAAATACCATAATTTAACAATTTTGTTGTCAACGTTGAAAAATCTGTCGTGAACGTTTCCTTTATCCTAAATTAAAACTAAAATTCTACTTGCATTACCGTAAAAAATCTGATATACTATCTTAGTCTTTAAGATGGATGCGGGAATGCTGGAATTGGCAGACAGGCATGATTCAGGTTCATGTGCTCGTCAGGGCGTGTGGGTTCAAGTCCCATTTCCCGCATATAAATGGAAGCTAGTGATTACTGGCTTCTTTTTTTATGTGAACCACTCGCGGGTTTTTAACATATATTGAAAATAAAATAATTGGAGTACAATGGAACGGGTAAACGAGCTGGTAAAAACTGCCTGGGCACATAAAAGG